>NZ_PSWK01000036.1:0-28073 GCF_002932735.1 Rathayibacter sp. AY1B7 | reverse complement strand
CCGCTCCGGTGCGCAGAATCGGGCCGAGAACAGCGTGCCGAGATTCGTCGTCGTAGAGCAGCCCGAGGGTACCGTCCTGCTTGGTGATCGGCGTGGGCGCGAGCACGATGCGATCGGGCGCCGGAACGGCGGCGATTGGTGTCGGCTTGCTGCGCTGGGGTCGGATGACGCGGCCGGCCACGGTCGCGACGATCCCGGCGCCGGCGGCACCGACGACGGCGGCGGGGATCGCGATCCAGAGGGCTCCCACGAGGGCTACGCGGCCTTCCCGATGCCGTTGCCGCCGATGACCCGAGGGGTGAATGCCCGGTCGGGTGAGATGAGCGCCCGCAGGCGCTCGAGCGCAGCACACGCGGCGGGAGTGAGGTCGATGTCCCCTCGAACCTGAGCGTTCTTGGTGCTCACGAGCACCTGCTGAGCGTGAGCGATGAGTCGGCGCTCTCCGAGATAGGTGGTGATGGTCGGCCGCTCAATGAGGTTGTGGCGGACGGCGTAGCGCGACGCGCGAGCGACGACGAGGCGGTGGCGGATGGGGAGAACGATCGCGGTCCATCCGATGCCCAGCATGATGATGAGCAGCCCGAGGAAGAAGGGGATTTCTGCAGCGTTCCATGCGGAGTAGCGGAAGGCGTCTCCGCCGTATCCGAAGTGCGAGGCGGTAAGGAAGCCGATTTCGATCAGGCATCCCACGGCTGTCACGGCGAAGCCGGTGGTGAACACGACCTGCACTCCGCGCCAGTTGCGGCGCGCGTTGATGATCGAGGAGACGGACAACCACACGAGAGTCGCCATGTAGGCCGATCCGTAGAGCCACACGGCCGTCTGGTCGAGGCGATCGATGATGAAGTCCTTGCTCGTGTCTCCGCGGTCGCGGATGAGCAGGAACGGGACGATGTAAGAGCCGAACATGAGGGCGAGGCCCCACCGGCTGCCGATGCGGCCTTCGCCGCCGGCGCGACGTCCGAGAGCTTCACGGAAGAACCAGAATGCGGACGTGGCCGCGAGGTCGCGGACGAGGGTGATCACGTTGGATCCACCCAACAGGGTGTCGTAGGTGTCGAACGGGACTGGCCAGCCGTAGGTGGAGAGGGCGACGATGCCGCTGACGGTGGCCCAGAACGCGGGGCGACCGGCGGGTGACGCGATGGCACGGGGCGCGCGCACCATCACCAGGGCGATGAGGAGCGCGAGGCATACCTGCTGGATCATCCGAAATACGTTTCTTCGCTCGTCCTATTGAGTGTTTGGATGCGGCGGACCATGGCGAAGGCTACTTCTTCGATTGCAATCTCCGCCTTGGCTTCCACACTGTCCGGATCGTCGGTAGGCGCGCAGAGGTGCGTGGCGCCGGCCCTGCGGTCGGGGTGCACCAGGCGCGGGATCTGCTCGCTGAACCAGGCGTCGGGAGCGTAGACGAAGAGGATGTGAGCGAGCTCGTGGCAGGCGTTCTGGCTTTGGTAGTGCAGCTCGTCGCTCTCTCGGCAGACGACGGTGCCGAACTCGGCCGTGTCGATCCACAAGCCGGTGACCGTTTTGAGGGCAGTGCTGGCGGAGGCGATCAAGTAGATGGGCTTGCCGTAGACCTTCTCGACAGCCGCTTGCAGGTCATCCCACGTCGCGGCCGCGGGAAGGGCGAGCTGCGCTACGAACTCGTCGGCGGCTTGGACGATGGAGCCGCTGCGACCCTGGCCGTTGCGGCGGAGCATCCGCCACCGGCCGCGGCCTCGTTCCGTGGAGTCTGACGCCATAGGTGGACTCCGTTCGCCTGGCCGGGACAAGCTCATCCACTTTAGACGGCATTGCGCGCAGGGCGAAGCTGCGAGCCCGGCGGGGCGGAGCGTGCGCTAGCGGCGCAGCTCGGTGACGATTTCGGAGACGACGGCAGCGATGCCGCGCAGCTCGGCGGGCTCAATCGTGCCGAGGGAGCGCGCAGCGACGCGCTCGATGCCGAGGGTGCGCATGGCACCGTCGAATCCCAGCCGCGCCTCCACGGCTTCGACCAGCTCGGGATCGTCGCGAAGTAGGTAGTCAGGGTCGATGTCGAGTGCTTCGGCCACGGCGAAGAGTACGTCGACTCTCGGCGCGGAGGGGAGTTGCCCGGTCATGAGCAGGCCCCATTCTTGGCGGTCGATCGAGGCCCCGCTGAGGAGAAGGATCTCGGAGATTTTGGTGCGGGAAGAGGTCGCATCGAGGCCACGTGAGTTGAAAACGAGCGAGAGACGGCGCGCCAGTTCGGCGGGCCGGAGTGCGCTGGATTCTTCACCCGTGGTGTTTCCGTCTACGACGTAGCCAACCAACTCCTTGAAGGCTACGCGCCCGCGAAGTTGCTTCACGAGTGCATCCAGGTCGGCGTTGGTGGCGTGCACGAGGGCAAGAAGTACCGGTACCGGCATATCTCGCTCGCCCTTGATGTAGCGAAGGACAGTCCGATAGGGGAGGCCGGCTCTTTCGGCCGCGGCCTTCACGTTGAAACCGGCTTCGTAGATGGCGCTCTTGACGGCCTCGCCTATTGCGGCATTGACGTTCGTTGAGTCCACCTCCACACCACGATTCTAGGTCGGCGGGTGTCGCCTGCCGTCAGTGTAGACAGGCAGTGTCCCATTTGGGCAACTTTCGAGTGTCCAAACGGGCAGTTCTGGTCTAGATTGGTGCTCACGGCGATAAAGGGGACCACCGGCATGAAGCACACACGGCAGCGCAACAGCGTTCAGCTCGGCGCGGTCGCCGTCGCAGTCGGGCTCGCCTTGGCGGGTTGCTCGAGCAGCGAACCGGCGGTGCAAACGTCCTCAGGCTCGACTCCTTCTGTATCGGCCACGCCCTCCGTTGAGGCATCCGCTGAGGAGACGCCCGATGCCGAGTCGGTGCCGCACGACCACGACGCCGAAGCTGACCCGGATGCCGAAACCGACTCGACGGCTCTCGCGACCCGCGCAGTGACACTGTTCTGTCGTCCGTCCCTCGACTACGACACGTGGATCGCTGAGCTGTACCCGGTGCTGTCGCAGGCTGCGGCGGTTGCTTACGAAACCGTCGACCCGGCGAACGTGCCCTGCACGGGCGTCACCGGTACCGCGCAGATTCGGGACACCGACGGTGCCTACACCGCGCGCGTCCTGGTCCCCACGGATGCCGGCGACTACTCGGTGTACGTGCACCGCCCCCTCGACACCTCTCCGTGGGCTGTCGAGCAGATCACCCCCTTGGCATCGGAGTAACCCGGTGGCGAAGGGGGGAGTGGGGGTGCTGGCAGCGATCATGGTGCCCGTCGTCGCGATCGCGATGCTCCTGTGGGTGCTGTTCTTCGGCGGCTCGGCCGCTGCGGCATGTCTGCCGGGCGGGGGACCGGTCAACGTGGCCGCGATCCCGGCAGATGCTCGAGTCGGTGGCTACAGCCACGATCAGCTCGTCAACGCGGGCCTGATCGTCAACGCCGGGGCCGCGAAGGGCCTCGGCGCGGACGGGCAGACGCTCGGCGT
Organism: Rathayibacter sp. AY1B7; assembly: GCF_002932735.1. Classification (NCBI taxonomy): domain Bacteria; kingdom Bacillati; phylum Actinomycetota; class Actinomycetes; order Micrococcales; family Microbacteriaceae; genus Rathayibacter; species Rathayibacter sp. AY1B7. The sequence continues at coordinate 24,597 of NZ_PSWK01000036.1, read as the reverse complement.
GCAGACGGCGATCGGTGAGTCCTCGCTGGTGAACATCAACTACGGGGACGGGGCGATCAACCCGGACGGCTCGGTCGCTGACTCGATCGGCCTGTTCCAGCAGCAGTCGAGCTGGGGCACCGTCGAGCAGCGCATGGACCCCACGACCTCCGCGGGCTTCTTCTACGACCGCCTCGTGGCAGTCGAGGGCTGGCAGACGATGGAGCCCTCCATCGCGATCAACAAAGTCCAGCGCAACGCCGACCCGAACCACTACACGAAGTACCGCGCCGACGCCGTGGCGATCATGGCCTACCTCGCCGGCCTCGGCAGCACCCCGGCCGCGACGACCGGGGCCGCAGTGCCCGTGTCGACGTCGACGGCCACGCCGCCCCCCGTGGCCGCCGGATGCGCGGCTATCTCCGGCGATGCGCAAGCTCTCGCGCAGGGCCTCGTGAAGGCGATGGATGAGGGGCGTCTGCGCTTCCTCGAGGACCGCTACGCGCAGCAGGTCCGCGACGTCGCCGCGGGCACCGCGTCGGCAGACTGCGGCCTCGACGTCCGCATCCTCCAGATCATCACCATTGCGCTGAACACGTTCGACACGGTGGGCGTCTCCGACCTCAACCGCAAGTGCACGAACGAGACCGGGCTAGGGGCGGGCACCGCCTCCTCCCACTACATCGACGGCGGCGGTCACGCGGTGGACTTCACCGCATTCAACGGCACCGCCACTACGGGCTGCGACGCGAACGCCTTGCAGCTGCTCAGCGTCCTCGACCCCCAGGTGCCGAACGGCTCGCGGGCCGGCCAGATCCAGTGCCGCTCGACCCACTACACGAACATCGGCGGGTTCTACGACACCCCGAACCACCTGCACTTCGACATGGGCTTCACCGACGCCCCTCTCACCCTCGCCGGATAACCGGACCTTCTCGGCGCCCCAACCGGCGGCACCGATAACCCCGCACCACCAACCAAGAAAACGGAGCACACCATGTCTGTTCTCGCTCTCTCCTCCGAGCTGATCACCGCCGCCGGCGCCCTCGCCGGTGTCGTGCCCGACCCGGGCCCCGGCGGCATGCCCCCCGGGTTCGAGGCCTTCACCACCGTCATGGGCTGGGCCAAGTGGGTCGGCCTCGGCGTCGCCGTCGTCGGCCTGATCATCCTCGGCGTCACCATGACCGTCTCCGCCCGCCGCGGCGAAGGCGGAGAAATCGGCGGCTGGCTCGGCCGCCTGCTCGTCGGCGTGATCATCGTGTCCGCCGCGTTCACGATCGTTGGCTTCCTGATGGGCGCGTAGCGTCCCGGGGAAACCAACCGATCAACGAAAGGCACGACGTCATGAGCGACACGGGATCCCGCAGCCCCTTCACCAGTCGAGGATTCATCTTCGGAGCGATCATCTTCGGAGTCCTCGTACTGGCGGCGATTCTGCTCGCTGTCACGTCCCTCGGCGGTGGTGGCGGGCAGCAGAGCGCGCCCGCCACCACCGCGACGCCGACGAGCGCGGCGACGCCCGAGGCCGACGCGGACGCCGCAAGCGTCTGCGGACTTCCCGGGTACGAAGAGAGCGGCACCCTCACCGCCGCCCCCGTGACCGAATGGACCATCGTCGGCACGATGGCCGCTCCCGGAGGCGCCGACGTCGGCCCGGGTGTGACCGACAGCGACGGGCTCCGCCGCTGCTACGCGCACACGGTGGAGGGTGCCCTGTTCGCCACGGCGAACATCTGGGCGATGGGTACCAACGGAAGCCTTGGCGACTCCATCACCGACAAGCTCTCGGTCCCCGGGCCTGGCCGCGATGCGGCAATGGCTCGCCAGAGCTCCAACACAAGCAACGGACTGAGCGCTCAGATCATCGGTTTCAAGACGCTGGCCTACACCGGCGACGCCGCGACGATCGATATCGCGTTCCGCCTGAACACGGGAGTACAGATGAGTATCGCAACGGAGCTGCGCTGGTCGGAGGGCGACTGGAAAGTCCAGCTCACCGACGACGGCCAGAGCTCCTACCGCCCGGTCACCCTGCAGAGCCTGGGTGGCTACGTGCCATGGGCGGGTGTTGAGTGAACCCCGCCGCCGCTACGGACGCCCCCTGCGACTTCTGGGACCTCGGATGCCAGGCCGGTCAGGGCCTCGGTGAAATCGTCTCTCAGGCATCGAACGATGCCTTGCAGCAATTCGTGAACAACATCCTCGAGGGCTACGGCAAAGCGATTGTCTCGCTAGGCACCCTCTGGGTGAACGTCCCCTCCCCGGTGACCGTGGTCGACAGGGGAGGCGGCGTCAACGGCGGCGGAACCCCGCCGCTGCCTGAGGCATTCGAGACGATCCTCGGTTACGTGACGTGGGTCGCCGCGGGCCTCGCCGTCATGTCGCTCATCATCGCTGGCGTGATGATGAGCAGCCGTCGTCGCCACGGCGACGGCGAGGCGCACATGGGCCGCATCGGCGTCATCATCCTCGCCGTGTTCCTGCTCTCCTCGGCATCCGCGCTCGTAGCTGGGTTCCTCCCGCTGGCGATGCACCTCAATGAATCCTCGAGCGTGGTCGGCTGGGTGCAGGGGCAGCTCGAGTGGTACGCCGGCGGCCTTGCAATCCTCTCGATCCTCGTCGCCGCGGGCCGCATGGTCTGGACGCAGCGCGCGGGCGAGCTGCGCACCCTCGCCCGCTCCGTGCTGACGCTGATCGCTGTCGCCGGGGCCGGCCTCGTCGTAATCCGTCTCGCCACGCAGGCGGGTGACGCCTTCTCCATCTGGATCCTCAACAACTCCACCAACTGCGACGTCACCAACGGTGAGAGCAACTGCTTCGGCACCAACATTTTCGCGATGATCAGCCTCACCGCGACCGCGCCCATCGGCCTGATCGGTCTGTTCTTCCTCGGCATGCTCGCCGTCCTGATGACCTATATCCAGATCGCTCTGATGATCTTCCGCGGCGCGATGCTCGTCGTCCTCGCCGGCATCTTCCCCATCGCCGCGGCCGCGACGAACACCGAAATCGGTCAGCAGTGGTTCAAGAAGGCGATGGCCTGGACTCTCGCCTTCATCCTCTACAAGCCCGCCGCCGCGATCGTCTACGCGATCGCGTTCCGGATGACCGGCACCGACCTGTTCAAGTCGGACGGCACTGGCCTCTTCCAGATTGTCACGGGCCTCGCACTGATGCTGATCGCGCTCATTGCCCTACCTGCGCTGATGCGCTTCCTCGTTCCTGCTATCGCCTCGGTTGGTGGCGGCGGCGGCGCAGGACTCCTGCTCGGCGCAGCAGCGGTGAGCGGGGCCGGAGACATTGCCACCGGTGCGATCCGGGCTAGCAACGGGGGCGGAAAGTCCGGAGGCGGAGGCGGCGGCTCGTCGACGAACGGACCGACCGGAAGTAACTCCTCTCCGGGATCGCCAGCGTCGTCATCCGGGATGGGTGCCGCGGGTGCGGCGCCTACCGGCGGTGCGGGAGCTGCAACAAGCGGAGCGGGTGCCGGAGCGGGTGCCGGAGCGGCAGCCGGAGGCGGAGCGGCCGCGGGAGGCGTGGCCGCCGCTGGGCCGATCGGCGCCGGCGTCGCCGTCGCGATGAAGGCCGCCGAAGGCGCGAAGCACGCGGCGGGAGCCGTGAAGTCGGCCACCGACGACGCCACCGGCAGCAACCAGAACGGGAGCTAGACCATGACCACTACCGCACCCGAGCCGGTCAAGGCTCGCACCTACGGCAACTGGCGAAAGCCCCAGACCGCCGGCCTCGGCGGGCTCGGGCAGCTCGCCACCCTCGTGATGTTCGTGGGCATCTTGTCCTCGATCGTCGCGTCCATGTTCGCCGGCCTCGGGCCGGCACTCATCGTCGCCGGGATCTTCGGCGGCATCCTCCTGACCGTCTCGGTCAAGGACAAGCACGGGCAGTCAGCCCTAGGAAGGACGGTGGTCCGCGTGAACTGGTGGCGCACCAAGAGCAAGGGAGCGAACATCTACCGCTCCGGCCCGATCGGCCGCGCGAAGTGGGGGACGTTCCAGCTGCCTGGCCTGGCCGCACCCTCGCAGCTCACCGAGCACGAGGACTCCCACGGCCGCCGGTTCGCCCTGATCAGCACCCCCATGACGAAGCACTTCACCGTGGTCCTGGCGACGGAGCCGGACGGCGCCGCGCTGGTGGATCAGGAGCAGATCAACAACCAGGTCGCGGAGTACGGCATCTGGCTCGCCAACCTCGGAGACGAGCCCGGTATCGAAGCCGCCTCCGTCACTGTCGAGACGGCTCCGGACACCGGCACCCGGCTGCGCGGGGAGGTCGAAGGGTCGATGGACCCCGACGCCCCGCTGTTCGCTCGAGCGATGCTCGCTGAGGTCGTGGACAGCTACCCGGTCGGCTCCGCGACCATCCGCGCGTACATCGCACTGACCTTCACGGCCACGGCTCGGATCGGCGGAAAGCGCCGAAACGCCAAGGAAGTGGCTGCGGATCTTTCCGCGCGCATTCCCGGTCTGACGAACTCCCTCGCAGCAACCGGCGCCGGCGCTGCTCGGCCTCTGAACGCGCAGGAGCTGTGCGAGGTCATCCGCACCGCCTACGACCCCGACGCCGCAGTCCTGATCGATCAGGCCCGCGCAGCGGGCGAGACGGCAGACCTGTCCTGGACCGACGTCGGCCCCGCCGCGGCAGAAGCACACTGGGACTCCTACCGCCACGACGGTGCCGTGTCGACGTCGTGGACGATGACCGCCCCGCCGCGCGGCGTCGTGCAGGCCGGGATCCTCGCCCGCCTGCTCGCCCCGCACCGCGACATCGCCCGCAAGCGCGTCACCCTGCTCTACCGCCCCATCGACCCCGCCCGCGCCGCAGCGCTCGTGGAGGCGGACCTCAACGCCGCGCAGTTCAACTCCTCCGCGTCGACCAAGCCGACCGCCCGCTCGACGCTCTCGACGCGCTCGGCGCAGGCGACAGCCGCGGAGGAAGCCTCCGGCGCCGGGCTGATGAACTTCGGCCTGATCGTCACCGCCACGACGATGCAGCGCACGCAGGAGCCCGAAGCGCGTGCCGCCGTCGACTCCCTCACCTCCGCCGCACGGCTGCGGATGCGACCGGCCTACGGATCGCAGGACTCCGCCTTCGCCGCCGCGCTCCCGCTCGGCCTGGTCCTCCCGCGACACCTGCGCATCCCCAACGAGGTCCGAGAAGCGCTGTGACCTCGATGAGCGCGCAGGGGACGGCACCGGGCGAGTGTCCGGTGCCGTCCCCGCTTAAGTCCCACCGCCCCGCCCCGATCACTGCCGGAGGTTCCCAGTGAGCATCATCAGCACCAAGTTCTTCTCTCGCCACCGCGACGAGACGCCCGATGACGTCTCCACGGATGCCGACGAGCTGCCCACCGGCGCCGGCGGAGTCGATGAGGAGCAGGAAGCTCTCGACGTCGACGTGTTCGACACGGCCGTGCCCACGGGTGCGGTCGGCGCTCCGTCAACGGCGGAGGCCGCGTCGGCGTCGACGTACAGCCGTGCCGGCTCCCGCCGAGCCCGCAAAGAGGAGGAGGAGGCTGCTGCGGCTCGCGCTGCGGCATCACCGCTGGCGCGCGAGAAGCCCTCGAAGCGGTCGCGGAAGAAGCGGGCGATCCCGCACCAGGGCGGCAAGCAAAAGGTCGAGAAGAACGTCGCGCCGATCCGGCCGATGCGCCCGACCTCGACGGGGTGGCTGGGACGTGGCGGCGGGCAGGCCGTCTCGATCCAGCCCGCCGATGAGTTCCGCGCAACGACCGTGCAGGTGTGCGGGCTGTACCCGTTCTCGGTCGGCACCGGAACTCCCATGATCGGCGTGCCGCTGGGGAAGAACCTCGCCACCGGGGCGTCGGTGCTGTGCGATCCGATCAGCTGGTTCCAGCGGGCGCAGCTCATCTCGAATCCGTCGATGTTTGTCCTCGGTAAGCCGGGCCTCGGGAAGTCCTCGCTCACCCGCCGCATGGCGACCGGGCTCGCCGGATACGGCACCCTCCCGCTGGTCCTCGGTGACTTGAAGCCCGACTACGTGGACCTGATCCGCGCCCTCGACGGCCAGGTCATCACCCTCGGCCGCGGCCGCGGCTACCTCAACATCCTCGACCCGGGCGAGGCGACGGTCGCCGCGCAGCGACTCCGCGACGACGCCGACCAGGCCCTCGAGCGCGCCTCCGAGCTCGACGCTCGCGGCGAGAACTCGGCGGAGGAGCGCAAGCACGCGGTGAAATCGCAGCGCCTCGCGTCGCAGGTGCTCGCGGACGCTCACGGCCGCCGGCACACGATGATCGCCGCGTTGCTGACGATCCTCCGCTCCGAGCCGCCGAGCGACCGGGAAGAGACGATCATCGACCGGGCGCTGAAGTACCTGGACGAGACGCACGAGGGCATCCCCGTCCTCGCGGATCTTCTGGCCGTGATCCAGGCAGCGCCCGACGAGATTCGCCAGGTCGCCCTCGACCGCGGCGACCTCGCCCGCTACAAGGCGATCACCGAGAACCTCGAAGCCTCCCTCATCGGCCTCACGACCGGCGGCCGGCTGGGCGAAATCTTCTCCCGGCAGACCACCACCCCGATGCGCCGGGACCGCCCCGTCGTCTACGACGTGTCCTCGATCGATGACTCCGAAGGCGATCTGCAGGCCAGCATCCTGCTCGCCTGCTGGTCCGCCGGCTTCGGAACGGTCAACGTCGCCTCCGCCCTCGCAGAAGCGGGGCTGGAACCGCGCCGGCACTACTTCGTGATCCTCGATGAGCTGTGGCGGGCGCTGCGCGCGGGCAAGGGCATGGTCGATCGCGTCGACGCGCTCACCCGCCTGAACCGTGCCCGCGGTGTCGGCCTGGCGATGATCAGCCACACGATGAGCGACCTGCTGGCCCTGTCCTCGCAGGAGGATCAGATGAAGGCCAAGGGCTTTGTGGAGCGCTCCGGCATGGTGATCTGCGGCGGGCTCCCCGGCGCGGAAATGCCGCTGCTGACCTCCGCAGTGCCGATGTCGAACGCGGAACAAGCGATGCTGACGAGCTGGCAGGACCCGCCCGCGTGGGACCCGGTATCGGGACATGAGTCGGAGCCTCCCGGGCGCGGCCGGTTCCTGATCAAGGTGGGCGGCCGGCCCGGTATTCCGATCCGGGTGCAGCTGACCAGCCCCGAGCTCGACGTCAACGACACCAACAAGCTCTGGCACACCACCTCCCGTGCCGGACGCGCGAACGAGCCGCTGGCGACCGATCCGGTCGTGGTGGAGATCCTGCCGTGAACCTCTGGCTGGGCTTCGTCGGAGTCGTGATTTTCGGCCTCGGCAGCCTGTGCCACGTCGTCGTGCAGGGCACCGACGTTTGGACGCAACGCACGTTGACCCGGCCACACGCGCTCTCGATCGCCGGCTGGCTGTTCACCGCAGCCGGCGCGGCGACCGTCGCCGCCGTGATGATTCCCGCGCTGCCATGACCTGCCCCTCGACCCTCGCGTTCGAGGGCTACCTGTGGTCCTGCGTCACCAGCTCGCCCTGGCATGAGTTCCACGCCGCGGACCTTCCGATCGAGTTCGTAGAACGCGGTCTTGCCCTCGTGCACTGGGGCACCACGCAACAGGCACCCGACGACGACCCGACCCCGCGGTGGGTCGGCCCGATCTACACGACCGAGAGGACGAACTGATGAGCATGAGCAACAACCGCCGCAGAGAGCCGGGGAAGGCCGGCGGCGGGTTCGGGATAGCGATCGCGGCCGGCGGTGCACTCGTGGTGATCCTGGGGCTGTACATCGCGATTCGCGTCGGATCACAGGCGGACGGGGTCAACCCCGACATGAGCACCGACCCCTCGAACTTCGTCAGCGTCGTGGTCGACGTGTTCCGCGGCCGCCTCGTCTGGCCTGCGACTGCGACGTGGATTGCGGGCGGCATCGGCGCCGTTCTCGTCGTGCTGGTCGTGTTCTTCCTGCTGATCAAGTCCAGCGGCGGCAAGCACCGCACCCCGCTCGACTGGGCTGCCCGCCACATGGCGACGCCGAACGAGCTGCGTCAGATGCGCGGCAAGGAGGCCAAGCAGAAGTCGGCGCGTCTCGGTGTGCCCGACTCCTTCGGCGTCCCTGTGGGGGCGCTGCTGACGGACGGCCGTCCGCTCTACGCCTCGTTCGAGGACATGACGCTGCTGCTCGCCGGTCCCCGTGTGGGCAAGTCGACGTCGTTCGTCATCCCGGCAATCACCAATGCGCCGGGCGCGGTCGTCACGACGTCGAACAAGCCGGACGTGCTCTATGCGACGCGGGACCTGCGTGCGCAGGCCGGCAACGTCTGGGTGTTCGATCCGCAGCGGGTCGCCGTCGAGCCGGCGTCCTGGTGGTGGAATCCGTTGTCCTACGTCACCGACGACACCAAGGCGGCCAAGCTCGCGCAGCACTTCGCGTCGGGGTCGAGCGAGCTCGGCGCACGAACCGATGCGCACTTCGAGCCCTCCGGCCGCGAACTGCTCGCGGGCTTCCTTCTGGCGGCGGCGATCGACGGCCGCCCGATCACCGACGTCTACGAGTGGACGACGACCCCGGGCGACGAGACGGCCGGCGACATCCTCGCAGCGAGTGAATGGACCCTGATGGCACGCAGCGTGCAGGGCTCCTCCCGCCTCGAGCACAGGGAGCGCGGATCGGTCTACTCGACAGCCCGCCGCATGGCGTCCTGCTTGAAGGACTCCGGCACCCGGCAGTGGGTGAACCGGCAGGGCGAGAACGACCCGCGGCCGGAGTTCGATCCGGCCGCGTTCGTGCGCTCGACCGGGACGCTCTACAGCCTGTCCAAGGAGGGCGCCGGCAGCGCCGGCCCTCTCGTCCTCGCCCTGACCGCCGCGACGGTCGAGGCGGCGGAGGAGCTGGCAGCGGTGTCGCCCGGCGGCCGGATGCAGACGCCGATGCTCGGCGTGCTCGATGAGGCCGCGAACGTCTGCCGCTGGCGGGACCTCCCCGACCTCTACAGCCACTACGGCTCCCGGGGTATCCCGATCATGTCGGTGTTCCAGTCCTGGTCGCAGGGCATCGGGGTATTCGGCAAGGAGGGCATGTTGAAGCTCTGGTCGGCCGCGAACGTGAAGCTCTACGCCGGCGGAATCTCCGAGCCGGAGTTCCTGGGCATGGTGTCCGATCTGATCGGCACCTACGACCGCGAGACGACCTCCGCGAGCATGAACAAGGGCGTGCGCTCGACCACCACCGCGTTGAAGCGAGAGAAGATCCTCGACGTCGCGGAGCTGGCGACGCTCCCGATCCCGCGGAAGGGACGCAAGACCGGTCGAGCGATCATGATGTCCTCCGGCTCCCGTGCAGCGATGCTGCGCACGGTGCCGTGGTTCGACGGGCCCAAGGAGTTCGTCGCGGGTATCAACGCATCGATCGCGCGGAACCAGCCCGGCGGCGCTGCACCGGCAGCACCAGCACCGGCGCCGGTCGCTGACCGGCCGCTCGCCCCGGTGGAGGGATCATGAGCGACATCTACGGCGGCGTGGACGACGACGACCTCACCCCGGGACCCTACGAGGGCGCAGAGGAGGAGCCGACGACGTTCTTTGGGTCAGCGGATGAGTTCGTGCGCAAGCAGCTGATCGGCACCTACCGGCGCCGCGTCATCCGGGGTGGCTCCGGCAGCGGACTGCGCTGGAAAGCCGCCTGGTGGTCGAGCGCGGAGGCGCAGCAGCGCATCGAGGCCCTGTGGCGAGCGTGGGAGGCCGCCAGAGCCGACGAGAAAGCCGGGATGAGCACCTGGTGGATCAACCACTGCGACCCGCACATGACCGCTCTGCTCTCCCCAGACGGGCCGTTCGCGGACTCGCAGGACGAGAACCGGGTCGGGGAACCTCTGCCCTACGAGCGTCCCGTCGAGGGCCTGTTCGAGCCCGACCGTCAGCCGCCGCTCTACACCGAGCGGACGACCGAGGGAGAGCCTGCGGGCACCAACGCCTGAACGGCAAAGAAGAAGGGGAGCACCAGTCGGTGCTCCCCTTCTTCGCGCGTGGTGGCGGTTACCTGCTGAGGTCCCCACGGTCGGCGCCCTGGCCGCGGCCGCGGGTGCGCCGCGTCGACGGGACGGTGCTCGTGGCCGCCTTCGAGGTCACCGCGGAGCTGGCCGGGGTCGCGTGGGCGCTGTCAGCGCTCATCCGCGCTTCGATCAGGTGCGGCGGGACTCCCTTGGACTCCATCGCGTGAACGGTGGCCTGTCGACGCTCCGAGCTGTCGTAGGCCACCTCGCCCGCCTCGCGCGCCGCTGACGCACGAGGATCGGACGCCGGGGTCGTGGGGTCGCCTGAGGTGCCGTTGGCGCTCTGAGCGGCGTCCTGGCGCTCGGCGGGGGCGGTGTCGCGGTAGAGCTGCGCCTGCGCCCGGGCGTCGGCTGCGAGCTCGCGCAGCTCGTCCGGGCTCGCGTGCTCGGTGCCGCCGGCGGCGGCATCGCGGTCGTAGTCGTTGGCGCGCGCTTCCAGCTCGGCAGCCATGACGGCCTGGCCGTTGTCGACGTCGGCCACGCCGGGAACCTCTCGAGCTGCTGCGTCGGATCGGGCGTCGTTGGCGCGGTCGAGCCGGTCCGCCTCAGCGATGAGCACCTGCGCCTCGGTCAGTTCGGTGCCGGCACGCGCGCGCTCGGGAGCAACAGCGTCCTTCCACTCCTCGACCAGTGCAGCACGAGCGGCTGCGACGGTCGCGGGGTCCGGCGTGGACACCTGGCCGGCGTCGTTCCAGTCGATCGACGTCTGGACGCGGTATCCCTGGAACCCGGCGGGGTCCGTGTCCCGCTTCCACTCCTCGGCCACCGACAGCTCGACAGTCGCGACGTCGCCGGCGAGAGCGGCGCGGTAGTCGGTGATGAGGGCGCGCTGCGCGCCGGTGTCCGGCTCCGTGCGGTCCCCGACCTGCATGGTGAGACGGTCCTCGTCGTGGCGGTGGTAGTGCTCCGGCGCAGACGTGGCCGCCCATTCCTTCGCCAGATCCAGCTCGGACTTTCCGCGGGTGGCGGCGTCGCGCAGGACGGCAGTGTCGACGCCGTAGCGCTCCATCACCTCGCGCTGCACGACGGCCGCGGCACGCTCCGCGATGGGGTCCTGGCCCTTCCACGCCTGAGCCGTCTCCGCGACGCGGGCGACGTCCTGGATGCTCGCGCGATCCCACCACTCCGGCCGGTCCACGACCTGCAACGTTGCTCGTGCGGCACCCCGCTCGGCGTCGAACCGCGCAGCGAGCTCGCGCGCCTGAGCTGCCGATCGAGCCTGCGCGTCGCGCGCCAACTCCTCCCGCAGGCGGGCGAACTTCTCGCCCATCTGCATCGCGATCGTCAGTGCTACTCGAACGTTCTGACCGACCTCCTGGCCGACCTCATCGTCACTCATGACTTCCTCCCCCTATGGCTGTCGTGCCTGGTTATCGGTCGAGTCCGCCGCGGTCGTGACCGGGCTTCTCGCGGGCGTCTCGGGCGCGCTTGGCGAGGAGCGCGTCGGCGCTCTCCTGCTCGCGCGGCGTGAGCTTGGTCGGCACCGGGCTCCCGGTCGGGAACGACGCGGCGACCGCCTCGCGCGACTGCCGCAGCTCGGGCGGCAGAGCGGCCCGCTGGGCCTCCCACGCCTCGGCCTTGTTCGCGGTGTCCTGCTTCGTGTAGCTGTCTCGCACTGCGGTCAACTGACCGCGGAGCGTCTGCGACAGCTCGCTCATCCGACGTGCGTCACCGGCGGCCTTGTGCGCCGAAGCGATCGCGTGAGTCATGCGGGCGAGCTGGTGCAGCAGCAGCAGCTCAGCGGCCGCGTTCTTCTTCTTGCCGGCGGCCGCCAGGATCAGCGCAGTGGTGTGCGCGCTCGAGGGCATCGCTGCGGGTCGCGGTCGCGTCTCGTGGGCGCGCAGGTGTGCCGACCGCGCGAGCGATCGCGCAGCGTCCGCGAGCGGTCCGGGGGTGGGTTCCATGCGCCTCGACCACGCGGCGTAGGCGCCGGCCGTCTCACGCGCCACGTGTGCCCACGTCGACCGGTCGGACGGGTCGACGGAGTTGATGTACTGGTGCAACCGGTCCATGTCGGCGGCGTACTTCGCGAACAGATCGGGCGAGGGCTCGGCAACCTCGCGGCCCGGGTTCACCGGCTGATAGCGCCACGGGTTCTTCGACGTCGCGCGCCATTCCTCGGCCGCTTCTGTCGCCTTCAACGGCTCGTCCGGCCACCCCTCGCGCAGTCGCGGGAGGGTCAGGTCGCGCGCGAGGGTCCCGCCGCCGTGCCAGCGCACGGGCTCGTCCTTCTCGGGGCGCAGCGCCACGCTGTAGCCCTGCACGACGTCGTTGCGGCCCACCGCGAAACGCGGGCGCACCAGCAGCCCCTCTTGACGCATCCGACGCACGAACTCGCCCTCATCGACGCTGGACGATGCAGCAGCGCGGACGCTGCGCTCGAGGCGGCGCACGTCGGGCTCAACCGCGTTGCGTGTGCGGGCCGCCTCGCGGGCTCCGGGGACGATCCCGCGCTCTCCGAGCTCACGCCCCTCGGGGTGCAGCTGCGACAGACCGTGATCGCGTTCCAGCTCACGGCTGACCTTCTGAGCGAGCCGCTTGTCGTAGGGGATGTGCGCCTTCGTCCCGTCCTCGCGCACGAGGGAGACGGCGATGTGGATGTGGTCGTTGCCGTTCTTCGACGCGCCATGACGAACCGCGACCCATCGCGCGTTCGCCTTCCCGATGTCGTCGCCGGCGAACCCCATGCGCTGCACGAAATCGGTGGCGATCGCTCCCCACTTCTCATCCGTCAGCGTGCCCTCTTCGGCACTGAGAGAGAGCGAGCAGTGCCACACGTGCGCGTCCTGCTTCACGACGGCCTGCTTGCCCGTCGACGGATCCAGGATCGGCTCTCCCGTCGCACGGTCGAACTGCTTCACGGACCGCATGACCTTCGTGCCGTACACCTCGGCCGGCTCGTCAAGATCGCGTGCGATCGCGAGAGCTGCGTCGCGGTCCAGCACCTCGTAGCCGTACAGCGCCATGATCGCGGAGTCGCCAGCGACCAGGTGCTGCTCGGTGTGCTCGTTCGAGCGACCGGGGCCAGCGAGATAGGTCATCAGCCCGCCCATCTGCGAGCCGTAGGTGACGTTAGGAATCACTTGCCGGCCACCGCACGGCACGCTGCGCTGATTTGCGGGACAAGTGCCGCGAACTGCGCTCGGAACTCCTCGACCTGTGCGGGGAACTGCCCCTCGGTGTTCGCGAACCGCGCGAGCTGGTTGAGGTTACGAGCCATGCCGCCAAGGTCAGCGCGAACCTGCATCAGCTCGGCCACTGCGCTCTTCCACTCGGCGTCCGTGCGGACCTGCGCGTTCATCGCAGACTCGAACAAGAGTCGCGGAACCGTGATGTCGCCGGCCACAACTGCGCGAGCCTGCAACGCCGCATCTTCTTCGGCGGTGACGTACACGCGGTAGTACTTCTCGCGTGCCCCCTCGGGTGCGTTCTCGCGCCTTTTCCGAGCGAACAACCGTCGAGGAGTCGACTCCGACACTCGAACCACCCGCCCTTCCCTTGCCAGCGCAGCGAACCCGCCACCCGGCGGGGACCACACCTCTAGTGTGCACCCGGAGCCAACGCAGCGCCAGCCCGGCAAGCCATTTACCAGCGGTAAACGGACAGCTTGCTCCACAAACCGCTCTGCCCGAGCGTAGCGATGGTGCAGCAAAGCGGCTCCACGAACGGGCACCCGTCGCGGGAAGGAACAGCCTCCGGATGGGCGACGCTGCGGCGTCTTCCGGATGCCCATTTGGGCATGTAGCCTGATCCCATGAGCGACAACACGAGGAACCCAGAGGACGCCGCCGACGCCGCACGCCGGCTGCTCGAAGCGAGTGTCGAGAAGAGAGTCGCAGCGGTGCGCACGATCGTCACCGCTGCGAACGACACTGACACTGCACGCGCGGCTCTCACTGACGCGCAAAGTCGGCACACGAGGGCGTGGGCCGATGCGCTCGCTACCGGGTGGTCCGAGAAGGAACTCCGCGCAGCCGGAGTGCCGCGGCCCGACCAGTCCCGCGGCCGTGCACCTCGTTCGCGTCGCTCACCGGGGAGCGACAGCGCTCCCGGCGACTCGACGGAAAACAGCGCTACGGAATCAACTGACGACGCAGCCTGAGCGACCGGACGATCGCCTTCGTCGGTCCCGCAAGCCCCCACCGCGGTAGGACGGAACACGTAACGTCGACCGTGACGCAGCGACCCCCTCGCTCGCGTCGGAGCCCCCCGCTCGAGCACAGCTCGCGGGGGCTTCTTCGTTCCCGGGCTGATCGCGCCGGCTGCGGTCCGGCCGTCCATCCGACGCTTCACTCTTGCCTACGCTGATCACCCGTCAAGAGCGCTCCGCGTCCCTTCGGGATGCCCCTGCGGGGCACTCCTGACGGCTGCCCATCTCCGGCATCGCGCCGCTTATCGGATGGATGGCCTCGGTGCGTGCTCAGCCCCGTGATCGTAGCTCCGCGGTACGGATCGCAAGTTCCTCGCGAGCCTCGGCGGCGGCGCGCTTGCGTGCCGCCTCGCGCTCCCGAGCTGCCCGCTCGTACTCGTGCTGATCGCGCTTCATCTGAGCGATCACCCGATCCACTTCGTCCTGGTCGATGTTCGCCAGCCGTGCAGCCTCCGCGGCTCGCTCGGCGGCGCGTCGCTGCTGGTCAGCGGCCCGCTCCGCCGCAGCGTCACGACGAGCCTGGTCGAACCGCGAGTGCTCGGTGATGACCTGGCGGATCGCCCAGCCGTAGAACCCGAGAGCGTTGCGACTGGTGAACGTGTCCGGCACGCGGCGACCGTCCCGCGTCAGCCAGGCAGTGATAGCGAACATCAGCCCCTCGACGCTCCACTCGGAGACGTCGATCCCTGACCGCTCGAGCATCCCAACCACGTGACCGACGTGCACACCGCGAGCAAGCCAAGGGATGCGCTGAGCCAGCGCAGCGGCGAAGCGTTGAAGTTCAATGGGTCTCGGAACCGCCGGCCGACCGATCGAGCTGCGCCGTGTGTTACTTCCTCGTCCGGGCTGCCGCGAAGCGGCTTCCAAGCGCGGTCCACCGCGCGTTGGTGGGATCTTCTTAACTGGAGCTGTGGGAGGAACGTGGCGCCTACGGGGTAGGTGGACATTCTCCACAGATCGGGTGATCCGGCCGCCCTGCGAGACGCGGGACGGAACCGGAGCCGGCGCCGCGCACGCGGCGCGCAGGGCAGCCGCACGGGGCATCACGAGCGCCCGCGTGGAAGCCATGCGGAGCTGGCGGCCACCGTGCGCGAGCTGCGCGGCAACGCGCTCACCTCCGCACAGGTAACGGCCCTCGATGACGACTGCGGCGAGGCCCAACAGCAGCAGGATCTCTCGGGCGCGCTGCACGGTCCTCTTGCACATGCCCAGGCGATCCGCGACCGTCTGGTGCGCTGTCGTGACGCCGCGTCCCGTACCGACGTCGGCCGAGCGCATGTCCTCCTGAGCGACGAGCAGCAGCGTGTGCGGTGCGACCTTCACAGCCGCTCGCACGGCTTCGCCCTCGGGCGTTACCAGGGCGTCCAACACGGCGTCGAACCACGCGCTACCGGACGTCCAGCACGGCAGCGGCGCGTAGGCGCCCGGTGCCGGCTCGGGGCTCCACGAGCCCGACCGCAATTTGTTCGGCCGCGACGCGGCCGCCTGTGACGTCTCGGATGCAAGCTCGACCGACCGCTCCCCTGAAAAAAGGGTGGGTCGGGAGTGCACGGAGACGAACTCCGCTGTTACGATGTGGTCATTCCTTCCGGGTACGTTCCGGCGGGTACACCGAAGGCCCGGCTGGTAACCGGTTCTTGGGTGGGACTGCTTCACACCTCTGAGTCGCCAAACTGTGCGAGGTGGGAAGCCAAGGCTTCTAGGCCCGTCGCGAGAGCGACGGGCCTAATGCGTTAACGGGTGTCGATGGGCAGCTCCTCATCGGAAAGAAGGGTCGGCTGCGACGGCCACCACGAGGGAACACCCTCGTCGGTCAGCTCGCTTTGCACGTGCTCGACCAGGCGCTCGAAGAACACCGCCGACGACACGTTGGCGTGCGACGCCATGTCGTTGAAGCGATCGCGCGCCTGCTTCTCGACGGTCCAGGCAACGTTGGTGGGTTCCACCATCGTTCCTCGGGGACGCCGCGTCGTAGCCATGTGATTAACGTAGAGCTG
Organism: Rathayibacter sp. AY1B7; assembly: GCF_002932735.1. Lineage (NCBI taxonomy): Bacteria > Bacillati > Actinomycetota > Actinomycetes > Micrococcales > Microbacteriaceae > Rathayibacter > Rathayibacter sp. AY1B7. Next base: position 8,461 of record NZ_PSWK01000036.1, on the reverse strand, counting down.
TGGCTGTGATTAGCGCGACGCGACACGCCGCTTTAGATGCCCATTTGGTCACTCGCGGCTGAGGGCTACTCCGCTGCGGGAAGCGGGAGCGTGACGTCCACCGCGCGGAACTCCGAGACGATCGCCCGCTCGACTGCTCGGTAGACCGTCGAGCGCGTCACACCGAACTGCTCCGACAGCTCCGCGACGGTGTAGTTCCCGGAGCGGTACTCCGCGACCAGGTGCGCCTCGATCTTCGGGGAGAGCTTCGGCGCGCGGCCGCGCAGCCGGCCCTTCGCCTTGGCGACCCGCATGCCCTCCTTCGTGCGCGCGCGGATCAGGTCGCCCTCGAACTCCGCGATCATCGCCAGCACGTTGAACAGCAGCCGCCCGATCGGGTCGTTCGGGTCGTGCAGCGACCCGCCGATGTTCAGGCGCACTCCCCTGCGCGTGAGCTCGTCCACGATGTCGCGCGCATCGGTGATCGAACGGGCGAGGCGGTCGAGCTTCGTCACGAACAGAGTCGAGCCAGCGTCGCACGCGGCCAGGGCCTCGCGCAGCGCGGGCCGCTCGCGGTTGCTGCCGGTGAGGCCGGCGTCGACGTAGATCCGCTCCGCCGGCACACCGGCCGCGAGCAGCGCGTCACGCTGCGCCTGCGCGTCCTGCTTGTCCGTCGAGACGCGGGCGTATCCGATCAGCTCAGCCATTGGACCAGTATCCCGTTTGACGCCCCCCTACCGAACAAATCACCGGACGGGTCTAACGGGACACTCAGCACCGCGGATTTTCGCGGCGCTCGATGTCGCGTCTGCGTGTACCGGTCACCGATCCCTATACGGGATGCACGCCAGCGGCCTGACGCCGGCGCTATGGCGCCCAAACGACGTCGGAACGGACAAAGATCCGAGGCGTGAAAACAGCGCTGACGGTGAGCACTACATCTTCCTCAGGACCGCCCGATGGGTGGACGCCCCGAGGTCGTTGGGATTTAGGGCAGCGAGCAGCCCGCTCTAGTCGAGTGGCGCGTGACGGTCTGCGACCGTTCGAACCGTTCGCACGAGTTGTGGATCCTCGCCTCGGGCGAGTCCGGCGTACTCGAGGCGCAGCGAGCCGTCCTCGGCCGGGGTGGCCTTGATCCAGACTCGTCGGCGCGGCACGAATAGTGACGTGAGAAGCCCGGCGAGGACGAGAATCGCGAAGAGCAGCACCCAGCCCTGGGTGGCGTCGTGGTGGATGTCGAAGGACGCGAAGCGGCGGACGCTGTCGGTGCCGATGACGTCCGGGTCGGCTCCGACGTTCTCGAAGGTGACGGTGCCCAGTCCGTCGGGCAGGTTCGTGGTCTCGCCTGGCTTCAGCGTCAATGGTGCTACTCCGGTGTCACCTCCGGTCAGTCGAGTCAGAGAGTCGACGGCGAGCTCGTAGACCGAGGTCGGCACTCCGCCGTTCAATCCCAGGTCGCCCGAGAACACGTCGAGCGAGAGCACGGGGTACTGAAGGTCCGGGAAGACGGACGTCGATGCTCCTGTCGCGAGCTGGTCCTGGGTGGGGTAGAAGAAGCCGGTCATGCCGATCTGCTCAGCAAGGCCGTCCGTCACCTTCACCACTCCGACCGAGGTGAGGTTCGCGTTGGTCGGGAGGAAGGGCACCGAGTCGGTGAAGATCGCCGTGCCGGAGGGGTCGCGCACTGTGATGGTCGGGGCGTAGCCGTTGCCGAGGAGGTAGACATTTGTGCCTCCGATCGCCAGCGGCTCGTTGACCTTGACGGTGCGTTCTTCGCTGCTGCCTCCGCGCTGGGTGGTGGTGACGGTCGCGGTGTAGTCGATCGGCTGCCCGAACGCCTCGCCCGGCTCGGTCACGTACTCGACGGCCAGGCTGTCGAGGTTCAGCTGATACGGGTCGAGCTGGCTGCTGTCGAAGAAGCGCCCCGGGTTGAACGAGTCGTAGGCCGCGAGGTTGTTCGCGAACCCCTGACCGCCCTCGACCAGCACGCGCTGCCCGCTGTAGCCGAATCCGCCGCCGATACCCACGGCGACGAGGATGCCGACCAGGGCGGAGTGGAAGACCAGGTTGCCGGTCTCGCGGAGGTAACCGCGCTCAGCGGAGACGCTCGACCAGCGGCCGCGAGGGTCGTTGTACCGCTCGACGCGATAGCCGGCACGGCGCAGCATCGCATGGGCGCCCTCGATCGCCTCCTCCGCAGTGGAGCCCTCAACATCTCGGACGGTGTAGCCGGCGAGGCGTTGCAGACGGGCCGGCGTCTTCGGCGGCCGCGAGCGCATCGCCTCGAAGTGGTGCTTCGTCCGCGGGATGATGCAGCCGATCAGCGAGACGAACAGCAGCAGGTAGATGCTCGAGAACCACGCCGAGGTGTAGGTGTCGAAGGCCTGGACCTTGTCGAGCAGCGGCGCGAGGTCCGGGTTGTCGATGAAGTACTGGGTGACGCCGTTGGGGTCGGAGGAGCGCTGCGGCACGAGCGAGCCCGGCACCGCCGCGATCGCGAGCAGCAGCAGCAGGAACAGCGCGGTGCGCATGCTGGTGAGCTGGCGCCACATCCAGCGGACCCACCCGGTGAAGCCGAGGGTGGGCTGCGTGATAGACCCGTCGGAGTCGAAGTGGTCGGCCGGGCGGAAGTTCGCATCGGTGCGAGCCTGAGCCGTGTCGGGCTCGCGCTCGAGAGGCGCGTCGTGGTCAGATCGCTGATCGGACGTCATGGATCACCGCGCCGAGAGCGTTGCAGGCGAGCGCACTGCTCGCCCCGCCGGCCATCAGCAGCCCGCTGACGGCTGCACCGCGACGGCGGAGGCGGGGACGATAGCGAGCTTGTCGTCGCGCACGAGCTGGATTCGATCAGCAGTCACAAGTCCTCAGTGTATGGACGCCGCTCGATGTCCGGCTGATCGTCGCGGCAGTCCAGAACCGTGGGCTGCACGCGAGTTCAAGGCTTTCAGCCACCGAGCCGATCGCCCGCTCACGATCCTTTCGCGGGCGGCCATGATCGGTTGCAGGGCTCGACTACCGGCGCCGAAACGCTCCATACAGTGCGCCGAGGACGATCAGGCTGCCGATCCCGACGAGTACCCAGGTACGGGGATCCTCGTTGACGCTGGTGCACACGCCTGGCGAGTTCACGTACTCCACGCAGCTACCCGAACGGTCACCGGCGAGAAGGACCACAGCGACGAGAGCAACCAACGCGATCGCGAGCCACCACCACCGAACGCGACGCCGAACCAATGCACCCATGACCAGACCGTACGACGACAGTGGTTCATCGAGGAGGCGGCCAGGTCTCGATAGTTCATCGATGTGGCCTGCCGCTCGCCTCTGCCGGCGGAGGCGACCGGTGCCAGAAGGTGGCAGGAGCGTTTAAGTACCCCTGAGCTGTCCCCACCCGAAGACGCTCTCCGCGATGAAGTCTTGAAGATCGCTCTGCACGGCCAGAGCGAGGACGAACACGGAGACGCCGCTCTGAAGCTCTCGCGATGAGCCCGTCTCCCCGAGGACTACCCACTGCGCGACGACGCTGCCGTCCTCGAGGCGATCTGCAGGACTCAGAGGAGAACCGTCCGGCCACTCTGCGAGCCGCACGAAGTGCAGCCGAAGTGACGAGCGTTCGTCCTCGTGCAGCATTTCCTCGAACACGGGAACGAGCGCCAGTCGCAGCTCCTCGATCGTCGTCACCGCACACCAGGGCTGTCGACGTAGACGTTCTCGCTGAGCGGTGTCCACGTCTCTTCCGCGCCCGCGCCGTCCGGGACGACGTGGACCGTGTTCCGGCCGATCGTGGCGTCGAAGTCGTCGGCCCCGCAGCTCTGGTCCCATGTGTCCTCGTCAGCGAAGCTCGTCAGGCACGTCGTGCCCGGATCGCTCGTGCGCGCCAGGAACAGCGATCGGTCTCCGACTCGGCCGACGAGCCGGGAGCTGGTCTCGTCCATCTCGGACCAGGAGGCACGCGGGGGCAGCGTCGGGAACGTATCGGCCTCGGTCGCTGCCCGGTCGAGGTCACCAAAGGTGAGCGGCGGCCGCTCGGCGGTGGCGAAGCACCCGCTGAGCGAGGCCGTGACTGCGGCAGAGATGACCGTGATGGCGAGGGTTCGAGCGGTCACCCTTGCGATGCTGCGCGGTCGACTTGTCCAGGTCACGAGGTCAGCCTAGGAAGCGCGGGGCCAGGACGCGCCCTTTCCGGAAACTAGGGTGAGGGGATGTTCCCCGAGCTTGGCACCGCGTTCCTCGCGGGCGCGCTCGCTCTGCTCTCCCCCTGCGCTGCACCGATCCTCCCCGGCATCGTCGGCGCGCTCACCTCGACAGGGGACGGACGGGCTCGACCGTCTCGACAGGTGTGGTCGATCCTCGCGTTCGCGGTCGGGGCCGCTCTCGTGCTGATCGGATCCGTGGCGCTGCTGCTCGCGCTCGGCGCGAACGTGAACCTCGCCCGGCCGCCGTACACGTTCATCGCCGGCGGACTACTCATCGCCGCCGGCCTCTACTCCCTCGGCTTCCTCCGGATCCCCTGGATCACGAAGACCTCCACCCCAGGCGGCTCGGCCGCGAAAGCACTGCTGCTCGGAATCAGCTGCGCCGCCGTCTGGTACCCCTGCCTCGGCCCATCCCTCGCCATCGCCTACGGCCTCGCCTCCAACATCGACACCGTGGGACTCGGCGTGGCGCTGGGGTTCGTCTACTTCCTCGGCATGCTCACCCCTCTGTTCCTACTCGGACTCGTCCTCGCCCGCGCAGCACGCTCACGCCGCTGGCTGCGCCGCATCGGCGCATACGCCAATAAGGCCGTCGCCGTGCTCCTCATCGCGATCGGCGTCCTCGTCATCACCGGGCTCTGGAACTCTGTGTCGCTGTGGATTGTGGACAACTCGAGCTGGTTCCCCACCCTCTGACCCTCAGGTGGGATCGCCGCGCTCCAGGCCTGGAATGGTTTCGCTGAACGATCGTTCATCAGAGCGAGTGGGGGCGCGGCGGTGGCCTTCGCTTCGACCATGTGGATCTAGCTCAGGTTCTCCTTCGAGTCCTATGGTGAGCGCATGAAGCGACTCGCTAAGTCAGGCCCGTTGGTTGGATGGACAATCGCATCGCTCGGCGCTGCTGGTGCCGCCGCGTTCCTGGTGCATTGGAGCTCGTGCTTCAGTGGCCTGAACGAGGGTTGCTACAGCGCCACACAGTCGGACTTCACGTGGATCGCCACGACGATCCTCTGGGCCATCGCCTTCCCGCTCGTGATACTCGGCGCCCTCGTGCTCTCGCCGGGACGACCCGTCACACTGATTGGTGTCGGGCTCCTCCTGGTCATCAACCCCCTCACCGACCCTGGAGCGTTCTTTCTCCCGTGGGATGTCGCGGACACTTTGCCCTTCACCGGCGTCGCCACGTCGCTGGCTGCTGTGACTGCAGGTCTCCTCCTGGCCAGATCTTCCCACCGAGCCCGTCGGCCCGATCACAGCCGAGTCGGGAAGCCAGCGCCCGCTGACGTCGCCTACTGACCTTCGATCGGCTTTGCGTCGTCCCGTTAGGGGATTCCCATACGGAACGGGCAGCCTCGCGCTCTTCGCTCCGTTGATGAGAGCCGGTGCTCTGGAGTTCAGGCGAAGTAGGGTGAGCGAAACGCGACGGGGGACGCCATGGGCCACAAACGATCGACCTACGGATTCAAGATCGGTGCGGCCTCGGTCGCGCTCATGGCCCTTCCTCTTCTCGGCGGGTGCGCGCAGGACACCACCGTCTACGACGACCCGACCGTGTACTCGGACTACGACAGGGCGCAGCAGGAGCAGGACGCACTCCCCTCGCTCGGCAGCGTCGGAGACAAGCTCGATCCCGACTCGATCCGGTTCGCCGGGTCCGTCGAGGGCCTCGACTTCTACTTGGCCTTACCTCGCGAGGGAGCCGGACACTGCGTCATCGTCAACGAGGGCGACGAACCGGTCAGCGGCTGCGGCGAGAAGCTGTCAAAGCAGAACGACTGGACGGTACAGATCCACCCCGACGACGCCGTACCGGACGACGCCACCGGCGACGGCTGGACCCAGCTCGGCAAGAACCTGTCGGTCCGCGCAAGCTGACAGCGGGAGGGCTCTCTCGCTGAACCACGGCACCCGGCGGAGGTCGGCCCGGCGACTTGGTGATCCGCAGAACGATCCCCATATGGGACGGAGCTGAGCGGGTAGCGTCACCGGCATGACCTCGGGTTCGCGTCACCGCATTCGAGTTGCTGCCGCGCTCACAACCGGAGCGGCGCTGCTCACCGCCGCCGGCTGCGCGCCGGCGGTGCAGACGTCGGGATGCCCGCACTGGGCGTATTTTGGATCCGCGGAAGCCCGCTACGAAGTCGCCGAAGCGGTCATCACGACTGCCTCCCCTCGCGCCTCGGGAACTCAGAGCGTCTTCAGCGTCGCAGCATCCGCATACATGGTCACCGTGGATGAGACAGAGAAGGGACCGTTCATTGCAGGAGAGACAATCCGCGTCGTGTCGATGCCTGATGCGTGCAGCGGCACCGACCTCTACCCGGACGGAGACCCGATGGACACCGACCAGCCCCTCCGCCTGTACCTCAGTTCCGGGAACGGATTCTGGGCGACGCTGACTCCGCTCGAGGGCGCTGAACCGATCGAGGAATAGCCCGCCAGTCGATTCCCTTACGGGACGATGCGCAACGTCACTGCGTGACAGAGTTGAGCCGTGGAGCGCTGGTTGAACGACGATCCCACGCTCCGACCGCTCATCGAACGCGGGTTCACTCGTTCAGGTGACTCGGTTGTACTTCGGGCCTACGCCGCCTCTCGCCTCCGGACGGCTCCGCCGTCCGATGCTTGGGGAGTGGAGTGGTGGGTGAATAGCATCCACTTACGCTCGAACCTTCCGGCCGCCAACGTATCGTGGCGGGAGCAGGTGGTCGCACAAGGATTGTTCCTGATCGACGGGCTGCTCCCCCGAATGGTTCGACTCTCGGCGGGCCGTGCGGCTCAAGCCGTCCTGTCGCTTCAGTCGTCGCCAATCTCTGTCGACCCCGAAGCCGACTTCGCATCAGGGTCTGTCCATTTCACGCTCGTCCGCAGCGCAGTGGAAGACGCTCGAGCAGTGGAAGACGCTCGAGCAGTTCAAACGCGGTCGATACAGCCCGTCATGGTTGTCACCCTCGACTCGATCGACGCCTCGACTAGAGACAGCGACGCCTCCTGACGCGGGCCCAGGATCGGAATCCTTCGCCTACTGGGCGGACCGGCCTGCCCCTGCGACCGAAGCGCTGAACGATCCCAATCCGGGACGCGAAGCGCGGCTGCGATGATCAGTCCATGCATCGAACAGTAGGCATAGTGGTCAGCCGGTGACACCACCGCAATCAGACGCGAGAACGGTTCGCGCGAGGATCCGTCTCCGTCCAACCAGCGACGGCGGCCGAAAGGCGCCCATCGGTCTCGACGGAAGGTACCGACCTCATGTCGTCGTCGTCGGCGGCGACGGAACGCATCTCGGCGTGATCGTGCGCAGCAGCGAGGCTACTGAAGTCGATCCCGGCGAGACGAGCGAAGTGACCCTTCAGCTTCTGTACGACATCGACTACAGCTCCCTCAGCGCCGGAGCGGCCTTCACTATCGTTGAAGGCCCCAAAGCCATAGGTGACGGACAAGTCCTCTGAAGCAGTCGCCTCGGTAGGCCGCCATGCTCTGAAGACACGATCGAGCGCGTCGCCCGCAGAACTGCGCCGCAGCGTCCGCTGCGATGCTCGGCCGCACCGCGTGACGACCCGGTGATCAATCCCCATACGGGCCAGCCTCGAGCACCCCGATAGTTACAGTGGGCGCATGAAAGCAGAGCTGCACGATCCGCGCGACCAAACCTTGCAGGTCGACGGTCCGACGTACCGCGTCCACTTCTGGTCCGAAGACGGCACGTCGAACCAAGAGTGGGAGCTTTCAGAAACCGACCTTGACGAGGTGCTGGCCTGGATCCCGAAGCGAGCTCACGGCCGGCCCCATAGCCTCTGGGTAGTTACCCGCAGCGACCAGGACGTCTGCCTCATCCGTCTTCGCGGCATCGACCTAGACGCGGCCGAGAGTTACTGGCCAAGCTGGGCGGCACGCACCTACTCAGCCGAACCCAAGTGAAGCGCTGACCGATCCCCTTTCGGGACGCGCTTGGTGGGTAGCGTCCGCCCTACTCTGACGGGATGGAACTCCGGACCGCGAAGACCCTCGGCATCCTCGCGATGGTGATCGGAACCCCAGTCGCCCTCCTCACCCACACGATCGGCTGGGTTCAGACCGGCTGGGAACCCGCCGCCGTGCAGTGCCAGCACAGCGAGTACCCCGACGGGATCGACCTTTACTCCAGCCGCGTATCGGGCGAGAAGATCCTCTACCCGCTCGGACTTTCCTGCACCTACGCAGCCAGCGAGACCTCACCAGGCATCACCATCCGTCACTACAGGTGGGACGCCACCGCCCTCTTCACCGCAGCCGCCGCACTCGCT
>NZ_PSWK01000035.1:0-33471 GCF_002932735.1 Rathayibacter sp. AY1B7 | reverse complement strand
ATCGAGCGCGAGATCGACGGGAAGACGGTCACCGTCGGCGTCCTCGGCCTCGTCACCCCCGGCGTCCGCGTCTGGGACAAGCAGTACGTCGACGGCGTCCTCGAGTTCCAGGACATGGTCGCCGCCGCGAAGCAGTGGGTCCCGATCGTGCAGGAGCAGGCGGACGTGGTCGTCGTCCTCGCGCACACCGGCCAGGGCACGGTGCCGGACGCCGAGTACGACGCCGCCGACCTCAACGAGGACGTCGTCAACAACATCGCGACGCAGGTCCCCGGCATCGACGTGGTCGTCGCCGGCCACAGCCACAAGGACCTGCCGCAGACGCTGTTCACCAACGTCGCCGGCGAGCAGGTGCTGGTCACCCAGCCCGAGTTCTGGGCGCAGGGCCTCACCGAGGTCACCCTGAACCTGGTGCCGGACGCCGCGGGCGGCCTCGAGGTCGACTGATCGGCCGGGAACGCGCCCGTCACGCAGCCCGTCTACGCGAAGGACATCGCCGAGGAGTCGCCCGCACTGGTCGCCGCCCTCGCCGAGCAGCACGCCGCCACGATCGAGTACGTGAACACCCCCGTCGCCGACTCGGTCGAGGAGCTCTCGGCCGCGACCTCGCGCTACGAGGACACCCCGATCATCGACTTCATCAACACCGTCCAGGCCGAGACCGTCGAGACGGCGCTCGAGGGCACCGAGTGGGCCGACCTGCCGGTGATCTCGCAGGCGTCGCCGTTCTCGCGCACCGCCGTCTTCCCGAAGGGGCAGGTCAGCATCCGCGACATCGCGGGCCTGTACATCTACGAGAACACCCTCCGCGGAGTGGAGCTGACCGGTGCCGAGGTGCGCGACTACCTCGAGTTCTCGGCCCGCTACTTCGTGCAGACCGCCGAGGGCGCCGCGTTCGACCCCGAGACCGGCACCAACGCGACGACCGAGGACCGCCCCGACGGCATCCCGGACTACAACTACGACGCGATCTCGGGCCTGGACTACGTGATCGACGTCTCCCAGCCCGCCGGCTCGCGGATCCGCGGTCTCGCCCACGCCGACGGCACCCCCGTCGCCGACGACGAGCGCTTCGTGATGGCGGTCAACAACTACCGCCAGAGCGGCGGAGGCGCCTACCCCGCCGTCGCGCAGGCACCGCTCGTCTACGACGAGCGTCTCGAGATCCGCCAGCTCCTCATCGACTGGTCGACCGCCCGCGGCGTGATCGACCAGGCCGACTTCTACGACCCCAACTGGTCGCTGACGACGGAGCCCGCCGCCGAGGTCCCGGTCACCCCGGCGCCGACCGAGCCCGGCACCCCGACGGAGCAGCCCACCACCGCTCCGTCGCCGCACCCCACCACCACGGCGGCCCCCGTCGCGGGAGGCTCCGGCCCGGGCTCGCTCGCGAACACCGGCGCCGACGCGGCCGGCCTGATCGGCGGAGCCCTCGTGCTGCTGCTGTCGGGTCTCGCGCTGGTCGTCGCGCGACGCCGCCTCGCGGCCTAGCCGAGCAGGGCACGGGCGGCGGTCGGCGGGGTCTCCCGCCGGCCGCCGTTCGTCGTTCCGGAGGATCGCGGGACGATCGGGCCGCGGACCGGCGGCTCAGTCCCCGCGGCGTCGCGACCGGCGGGCCCGCCAGGCCGAGAACGCCCCGGTCGACCAGAGCGCCCAGACCACCAGCAGGGGCTGGAAGACGAGCCGCACCGCGCGCGCCGCGTCCGTCTCGAGGCCGAACGCCGGCGTCCGCGTCACCAGCTGCGAGATGTTCCCCGGGAAGACCGCGACGAAGAACGCGGCCACCACGACTCCCACGATCACGCGCCACCGCACGAGCACGACGAGCGCGAGCCCGAGCGCGATCTCGACGACGCCCGACGCGACGACCACCAGGTCCGGGTCGGCCGGCAGCCACGGCGGGACCTGCGCCTGGAAGGCCTGACGCGCGACCGTCAGGTGCGCCGTGCCGGCCGTGACGAGCAGCAGGCCCAGGAGGATGCGGGCGAGAGTGCGCGGGAGGGAGCGGCGTCCTCCGTCGGTCGCTGTGGCGGCGGTCATGCCCCCAGTCTGCGCTCGGAGCCCGCTCGCGCCGACCGCGAGCGCGTTCCGGCGGCGCCCCGTATCCTCGTTACCGCCCCGTCCGCAGACCGTGAAACGAGTTCCATGAGCACCCTGCCCCGCCTGATGGCCTTCGACCTCGACGACACCCTCGCCGCCTCGAAGTCCCCCGTCGACCCGGCGATGGCCGACCTCTTCGTGAAGCTGCTCCAGGCCACCGAGGTGTGCATCATCTCGGGCGGCCAGATCGGCCAGTTCCGGATGCAGGTGCTCGACCGCCTCGAGGGCGCCGACCCCGAGGTCCTCGCGAAGCTGCACCTCATGCCCACCTGCGGCACGCAGTACTACCGGTACGAGAACGGCGACTGGGCGCAGATCTACGCCGAGAACCTCACCGAGGACGAGAAGTCGCGCGCGCTCGCCGCCGTCGAGGAGAAGGCGAAGGAGCTCGGCTACTGGGAGTCCGAGACCTGGGGCCCGATCCTTGAGGACCGCGACTCGCAGATCACCTTCTCGGCCCTCGGCCAGTCCGCGCCCGTCGAGGTCAAGCAGGCCTGGGACCCGGACGGCGAGAAGAAGAACACGCTCCGTGAGGCCGTGCAGGCCGTGCTCCCCGACCTCGAGGTCCGCTCCGGCGGCTCGACGTCGGTCGACATCACCCGCAAGGGCATCGACAAGGCGTACGGGATGAACAAGCTCACCGAGCTGACGGGCATCCCTCTCGACGACATGATCTTCGTCGGCGACCGCCTCGACCCGGACGGCAACGACTACCCCGTCAAGGCGATGGGCGTCGAGTGCTTCGCCGTCGAGGGCTGGCACGACACCGCCGCGTACCTCCGCTCCTACGGCCTGTAGGCCGCGCACCGCGAGCCTCTGCCGCGGCGGGGGCGCTGCGGCAGGGCGGCGCCGGGCGGGCGTCGTTCAGCGGTCCTCGTTCAGCGAGCCGGCGGCGGTGCCGCCGAGGGCGAGCCGGAGCCGCTTGGGCAGTCCGGCGACGACGATCGCGTGGGACTCCTCGATCAGCTCCAGCACCAGCCCGGACTCCACCGCCCCGCCCGCATCGACGGTCACCCAGTGCTTCTTGTTCAGGTGGTACCCGGGCTCGATGCCCTCGACCCCCGCGACGAGGTGCACCACGTTCTCGGGCAGCGCCTTGACGCTCACGACGGGGCGCTCGAAGCGCTCCGACTCGAGCGCGAAGACCTTCCCGGCGACCTTCCACACCCGCGTGCCCGGGCCGAACGGGAAGCTCGCCTCCGCCCCCGCGAGCCCCTCGAGGAGCCGCCGTACCGCCGTGTCGTCCATCCGATCATCCTCCCGCACCCGACTGCGCCGGAGGCGGAACGCGCCCGCTCACCGGACCCGACCCGAGTCCCATCGGAGCGGCGCCCGTCGCCGCCGCTCCGGCGCCGAGGTCGGACGACGCGACGGCAGCGTCGGAGGAGCCGGAACGGAGCGGACGTCCTGATGGGTCGATGAGCGACTGCGGATGCGCCGGCGATCCTCCTCTCGCCGCCGGGGATCCGCGAACGAGCCCGCGCCCGGCCGAGGTGAGGCCGATCAGTCGGATCACGACGAGGCCGTGCAGCCGACGGAGACGCTGCACCTGAACGAGGAGGACGCCCTCGGGAGGCGGTCCTGCCCGTGCGCGCCTGGTGACGGAATCACGAAGGCCGTAGAGGCCATCCTCCGATCGGCCTTGTAGGGGTTCCTCGGGCGGGAAAGCGAGCGGGGAGACGCATCCGGGCAGCCGACACCGGAGCGCCTCATCCGGCCGGACTCACGGCCCGATCGATCCGCCAGGAGAGAGAAGGAACACAAGCGGGAGACGGCTCTGCGCCTCACCTGTCGATCAATCATCTCTCTTGCGGCAGAACAGGGCGACCTCGGAGTGAGGCGGATAGTCGTTCCGCCGCCGTTTCGGAGCCTCTCTCATCTGTCTCGAGATCGTCGAACCCCGTTGCGTGGAATTACTTGGTGTGCAGTAGTCTCAGGCCTGCCGCGGGAAGGACAGCCCTCTCGCGAAATCAATCGTCGCGGAAAAACTCTCGGGACGCTGCGACATGAGCAGTGGATCTTCCGAGGGAACGTCTGCCGTCTACGGCTCAGGTCGTTCGTTGAAGATCCGCAGGCCATTCGTCCAACCAGAGAGGCATATTATGTCGAACACGTCCCCTTCTGATTCGCCCGTTCCGGCTCGCAATGCGGTTCCCGGCCGCCGGACCGTTTTGCAGGCGGCCGCATGGACCACTCCCGTCGTCGTCGCGGCGATCGGTGCGCCGCTCGCCGCCGCATCGGCCCCGGTGACCGTGCGCACGGTCGCTTTCGTCGACCAGGAGGGTGGCGATGCCACTACTTCCTACACGACGAGCAGCTGCAACCCGTTCAACGCCTACCTCCAGGTGAGCGATTCCGGAGTTCCGGCCGCCGCAGGCATCGCGGTGACGGTGACTCTGCCGACCGCGCTGCGCTGGTACGACGGCACGGCCACATCTCGCACGCTGTTCACGGGTGCCGGCGGAAGCCTCGTCCTGGAGGGCTTCAACGGTCTGCGTTTCGCCACCGCCGGAGTCAGCCAGACGGGCACCATCACGGCCACGACAGCAGGCGTGGTGAATCCGGCCCAGCCGACCGTTCCCGTGGCCGATGCGACCACCGCAGCGATCGTGAACGGCACCAGCGGCACCCGCACCTCGACCTTCCGCGGACGTCGCAACAATGTCGAGTCCGAGATGCCGGAAGCGGTCACCACTGTGGTCGATTTCGCAGTCGCGTGGACCGGCGTCGGTGACACGGCTGTGTCTGCGACCTACCTGAGCTACGTCGTCTCCCAGAACGGCGACGTCTACTCGCACACCGCCCCCTCCGGCGGCTTCTACGAGTGGGACACGACGACCCCCATCCGCATCGGCATGACCAGCATCGCGGCGGATGACGGTCTGATCATCGCCGGCGGCGACCGCGGAGCCCGCCTGTTCTCGGCCAGCGGCAGCACGGTGTACGACTGGGACGGCGTCGCGCTCGCGGCCGCGCCCGGAGGCCGCACTGTCCTCGACATCGCCGTGTCGTTCAGCGACGACAGCCTGTGGCGGGTGTCGCTCGTCGCGACCGACGGGACGGCATGGGAGGCGACGAAGACCATCGAGGCCGGAGCGTCTTGGTCGCCGTGGACGCAGGTCCTCGCCACAGTCACCGGGCTGCGTCAGGTCGCCGCCGACACCCAGGTCTTCGGCGCGACGCGTCGCATCTTCGCGACGACGGCCGCTGTGTTCGACCAGGACGGCACCCAGCTCACCGCACTTCCGGCCGGACGCACGGCGAAGGACCTCGGAGTCGAGATCGGCGGCAACTGGATCAACGTGATCGGTGACAACAACCAGTACTACCGCACCCCGTTGAGCAACCCCGGGACGTGGGACAGCAACAGCACCGGCAGCCCCGTCGTCACGATCACGAACGTCACCAGCGTGGCGTCGGCCTCGACGCCGAACATCGGCATCCGCGCGTTCTACCTGGCAGGCGCGGCACTCTGCGGCTGAGCTGATCACCAGGGGGCGCCCTGACGACGGCGCGCCCCCCGAGCAGGACTCGCGGGTCCGGTGACGTCCTCCCCTCGATCACCGAGGGAGGACGTCACCGGACCCGCTCGTGCGAGCGGATGCCTCGCTCACAGGACGACCGGCTCGGGCGGACGGGGACAGGGCCTCGATCCCCGGTCGCGCTCACCGGCCCGAACCCGACACGACCCGAGCGATCCGCGACGTCCTGAACGGAGAGCGGAAGCGCCCCGGGAAGCCGCGACACGGCTCGTCATCGGCTCCGAGCAGCTCCCCGTCGAGGCAGGATCGTCCGCCGGCGAGGCGCTCGCCCCCGGAGCGCCCGACCACGGGCGCCTGGCCGCGGCCGTGGCCGGAGCCGATGACCGCAGACGCATGCGCCGATCTCGGCTCCACGCCCAGGAGCACTCCGGCGCAGCACCTGTCCGTCTCGATGAGCACGAGTGTGCCGTCGTCGTTTCCGGCAGCGGAAGCGTCCTGCTCGTCCCTGCCGGCGACGACGTGCCCGCCGTCGGTGCCCGACGATCGTCCGCCGGTCTCCCCTCGCGAGCTCTCGCGGCGCCTCTCCCGAGTCTTCTCCTGCCGTTGCGCGTCACGCCCCATCGACAGCGGCGGGACGCCGCGACACCGCATCAGCACCGGACGCACGTGCGCCGACCGCGCGAGCCGAGAGACCTGAGCCGCCCGACGGATCCGACCCGCCGAACCACCTCGACTCCCCGTGCTCGGGACGTCTCCGCCGCCGACGTCCGAGCGGTCGTCGACGGCGCACAACGGAGGTCCGAGCGCGTCCTCATCGTCGGGGAATAGTCGGAATAGCCGAGAGCATCCCCTAGGAGGGGCCTTTGCGCGGAGCTTCGCTCAGGACGGAGGAGCACGACGCCCGACCACTACGCTGAGGGCAGGTCGCTTATGCGAGAGAACAGCGGTCAGTCGCAGACAGGGCTCACACGGTGAAACTGCAAACACCCACTTCCACGAAGAGCTCTTCCTCCGAGAAGGGCCGGAGCTCCTGGTCCCGAGCAGTGGCCAGAAAACTCGTCATCACCGATGTCCTCGTCATCGTGTTCTCGGTCTTCAGCAGTCAGTTCTTCTGGTTCGGAGTGGAGAGCCGAGAATTGTTCGTGGCCGGCCATCAGCCGGAGATCGCGGGCCTGCTCGCGAACTACTGGATCGTCTCCTCGATGATCGTGGTGCTGTGGGCCGCCCTGTTGAAGTTCTACGCCACACGCGAAGACCGTGTCCTCGGCGGAGAGGTGACGGAGTACAAGCGCATCCTCGATGCGACGCTCCTGCTGTTCGCCGTGATCACGTGCGTCGCCTACCTCGGCCAGATCGGCTTCGCCCGCGGGTACATCATCACCGCGCTCCCGCTCGGCCTCGTCCTGCTCTGGCTCGGACGCGGAGCCTGGAGGGTGTGGCTGCGGCAGCAGCGGAGCGCGGGCCGGTACTCCTCCTCCGTCGTCCTCGTCGGCTCGCCACGGAGCGTCGAGCACATCTACCGCGAGCTCGTCCGCGCCACCGGGGCCGGGTATCTCGTTGTCGGCGTGTGCATCCCCGAGGATCTGGCCAGCGATCGGGTGAGCGGGTGGGGGGTGCCTGTCTTCGAGAACATCACGGTGGATGCGGTGCCGGGCATCCTGAACCGGACCGGCGCCGATACCGTCATCATCACGAGCAGCGACCACCTGCCACCCGAGCAGATCCGACAGTTGAGCTGGAGTCTCGAGCCGAGGCGCCAGCACCTGGTCATGGCGCCGAGCCTCACCGACATCAGCGGACCGAGGATCCACATGCGCCCGGTGGCGGGCCTTCCTCTCGTGCACATCGAGACACCTCGATTCGAGGGCAGCAAGCAGGCCCGCAAGCGTGCCCTCGACATCGTCGGATCGCTGAGCCTCATCGCCGTGCTGATGCCTCTCATCGCCTCGGTCGCACTGGCCGTCAAGCTGACGAGCTCGGGGCCCCTGTTCTATCGCCAGACGCGGATCGGCATCAACGGCAAGCCCTTCGGCATGATCAAGTTCCGCTCGATGGTGGTGAACGCTCATGATCAGCTCGCCGAGCTGCTCGCCGCTCAGGGAACGTCCGGAACACCACTGTTCAAGATCACTGACGACCCTCGCATCACACCGATCGGACGCTTCATGCGCAAGTACTCGATCGACGAGGTCCCTCAGCTCTTCAACGTGCTGAGAGGCGACATGTCGCTCGTCGGGCCGCGGCCGCAGGTGGCGGGAGAAGTCGAGCTCTACGACGAGGCCGCGCGCCGGCGCCTCAACGTCAAGCCGGGCATGACCGGGCTCTGGCAGGTCAGCGGGCGGTCGACGCTCTCCTGGGAGGACGCCATCCGACTGGATCTCTACTACGTGGAGAACTGGTCGTTCACCGGGGACCTCGCGCTGCTCGCGAGAACCGTGCAGGCCGTCGTCGCCCCCGGAGGCGGCGCCCACTGACGCATCGGGCCACCGCGCGAGCGGCCGGTCCTCACATCTCGGTGACGACCGCGTCGTCGATGCCGACCGTTCCCGCGGCGGGGTCGTTCAGGCCGACGGTCACGCGGAAATGCGACGCCCAGGACGGCGCCTGGCGATCCACGCCGGTCGCGGGTCTTACCCGGAACGGGAGTGCCGCGGCCATCGCCGCCATCGACTGCGTCGTCGAGGAGACGGGCTCCGAGCGGACGGTGACAGGGATGCCGCGGGCGTCACGACCGGAGACGGTGACGAAGGACTCCGAGACGATCATCGACCCGTTCGCAGCGGCCTGTCCGATGACGAGGTCGGCGGCGTAGACCCGCCCGGGTCTGCTGAGCACATCGAACGAGAGACTCGTCTGTCCGGTGCCTGTCTTCCGGACCAGGAGCCGCCCTGACGCGACGGCGAGCGTGGCCGACGGGCTCGCACTCCGAGAGGTGGCGTCCGGAGTGTCCAGGTACGCGTCCGCGACCGTGCCCACATCGAAGGCTCCATCGACGAGCCGGTTCGCGGCGCGGTGGACGAGAACCGAGGTCGGCACGACGGAGGGCTCGTCCAGGATCGAGACGTCCGCCAACCGGACGAGTCCGGTCCCTCCGACGAGGTAGCCCGATGCCGGAGCGACGTTGCGGAAGGAGGTGCTCGTCACGACGATCCCGCCTCCCCAGCTCCTGTGAGCCGTCTCGAAGACTGTGGCCGCCGCCAGCGGGGCGGCGGCGGAGACCGTGCCGCCGTTGATGCTGATCCTGGCCGTCGTCGTCGCAGCGGTGGAGAACGCGCTGACCGTGCTCGCCGGGGTCAGGCGGACGGTCGCAGCGTGCAGCGTGACGGCACCCCCTGAAGCCTCGACCGCGCGATCGCATCCGCTGATGGCCAGCGACGTCGTGTGCAGCTCGCCACTGGTCGACGCGGAGGACAGTCCCGTCGTGCACGAGCGCACAGAACCGCCGACCATCGCGAGATTCGACCCAGGGGCAGTGCCGGCGACCAGGACGCCCGTGCCGCACTCCTCCACGGCCACGTGGAAGAGGCGCAGATGCTCGGCGCCGGGACCGAACCGGACACCCGTCTCGAATCCGATGATCTCCACTCCGTACAGTCCTGCGCCTCGGACGCCTGTCGCCGAGGACAGCTCGAGGCCGACGGATCCAGGAGCCGCTCGGCCGGGACCCGTGAGGCGCAGTCCGCGCAGGCTCACGCGCGTGTGCGGCGCATCATCGGAGGCCTCGGAGGCGGTGAGGACGAGCGCCGATCCCGACACCGCCGTCGCATCGACATCGCCTCCGGCGAACTCCATCGACACACGCGAGAGGTCGATCGTCAAGGGTGCTGTCAGCACGACGGGCTCGGAGACGACCAGGAAGGACTCGGTCGCGAGGGCGTGAGCCGCGTCGAGAGCGGCCCGGAGCCGCTGCTCAGCAGTCGCTCCCGGGAACTCGGTCGAGTCCCGGAAGCCGTCCAGCCGTGCGTCCGGGAAGGCGTTGGCCGCTGTCGCCGGGGGGGCCGTCGCCACCGCCGTCACGGCGCCCGCGCCCGCTGCCGCCGTCAGGCTCAGTAGCGCCCGTCGTCCTCGATCCCGCGATGATGCTCCCATTCCCGAACAGTACGGAGGAAAGGCCGCCGTCACGACCGCCGGTCACACCCCCCGCACGGCGCACTCCGCTGCACGATGTCTCACCTTCAGCGCGAGGGCAGCCGGTGGACCACGTCTGCTGTGCTCAGCTGCAGGAGGAAACTGAGCACGTCCTCCTCGAGGACCTCTCGGGGGACGCCGTACTCGTCGGCGAGCCCCGCGAGGATCTCGACGGTCGTGGACGGATGCTCGAGCCTTCTCCAGATCGCGTGCGCCGTGCCCTTCAGCACGAGGGGCACGGGAAACGGCGACAACAGGTCCAGCAGCACCGCCTCCGTGTCGTCCTCGACGAAGGCCAGCTGATCGGATCGCGCCCACACGGCGTGATCCAGAGCTCCCGGATCGACGGTGGTCACGAGTGGGTCGCATTCTCTCGGCGACGGCGTCGACGATCGGCGGCGAGCGAGCGCACGAGCCCGAGGAACGCCCGCAGATCTGACAACGACGGCCGATCGAAGCGGACCATCCCCGTCTCCGCAGCCCTCCGGCGCGCCCGGCGTGTGAGACCGATCACGGTCGTCAGCGCGGACACGATCAGCACGATGCGCCGCTTCCCTGTGGCCTCGACGAAGGCGAGCGCCCAGTGATAGCTGGACCGCCCCGTTCCGGCCACCCGCAGATCCCACAATCGGCGCTCGTGCACCGCCAGGTCGTCCGGCACGTCCAGCCCGAGGGCGTGGAGCACCGGGCGGAGGGGGTAGGCGCTGCGGGTGCTCTCGACGAGCAGGAGCAGCGCCTCCCGGTCCGATTCGCTCGCGCCCCTGAGGAACCCGATGACCGACTCGAGCTCGGACGTGCTCCGAGCCAGGAGGGGATCCTTCAGCGCGTGGAGCGCGACGACGACCGCGCCCGCGACCGGGGAGGGCACAGCGACCCTCCTGTGCGCGATCGTCACGGTCCGGTGCGACGTCCACAGCACGTCGAGGACCTCCTCCGGCTCTGCGAAGAATCCGGGGTAGCGGTCGTGCACGTCGATGTCGCAGGTCCACTGCGGATGGAACAGGGTCACGGAGTGCACCGGGTACGCGCGCGGGGCCGGGCGGTCGGGCCGGGGGATCCATCCGCGCTCGGCCAGCAGGTCGACGAGGCGCTGGACGTCCGCCGGGTGGACGAGCACGTCGACATCGCTGGACACGCGTCGCGTGCGGATGCCCTGTGCATGGGCGGTGGGCCCCTTGATGAACAGGGCGCGGAGCCCGTGCGTGGAGGAGAGGTGCGCGGTGAAGGCGTGTGCGAGGTGTACCGCATCATCGAGGGAGAGCTCGGTCGTAGCGGGTGCGGAGCTCACCGTCGATCCGATAACTGCTCGTGCCGAGCGGTGGACGGCGCCGGACGCGCCGCCATGGCTCGCGACACCGCCGCTGCCCGTCGCTCCGAGTCGAGGCCGGACCGGGCGATCGAGGTCCTCGCCGGCAGCGGCTCGGAGGCGAGCGATGCGGCGTACGCCAGCGCGATCCACACGGTCAAGGCGGTCCACGAGGGGGCGGAGGCCAGAGCGACGGCGAGGAAGACCCCCAGACCCAGTGCCGTCCCGTTGCGCCGATATCCCCGCACGATCAGCATCACGAGGAGCACGGCGAACAGGGCCAGGGCGATCACTCCGGTCTCGGCAGCGAGCTGGGCGTAGACGTTGTTCGCGAGACCGCGAGAGGCGCCGTTCGAGGAGAGCCCCGCCACCGCCTGAGAGTAGTCGGTCCTCCACACGCCGAACCGGCCGGGTCCGACTCCGAACAGCGGATTGTCCGCGGCCATGGTGAAGCCCGTGCTCGACGACTGGGATCGGACGTTCAGCGAGCGGGTGCCGACGTCGACGGCGCCCGTGCCCAGTCCGAGCTTCGAGAGCTGCGCGAGGACGAAGCGCTGCAGGTCGGGAACGAGCAGGACGATCAGCGCGCCCAGTGCGCCGACACTGAAGATCTGCACTCCCACGCCCCGCTGGGGGCGGAGCGTCGCCGTGAGGACCGCGGCCGAGACGGTCGCGATCAGTGCCGACGTCGACTGCGAGTAGACGAGGCAGGCGACGGCGGCGGCGATTCCGATGCGGTCGCGACGGCGCAGGCAGGCGAACAGCGCGATCCCGGCGAAGAAACCGAGGTAGTTCCCCTCGAGGAACGGGCCGTTCCTCGGCAGGCTGACGCCGAAGGTCGCCCCCATCTGAATCGTCGAGTTGAGGAGAGCGGGCAGCGGGACCCCGGCGAGGTGGAGGGCCAGCTGGATCGCGCAGAAGACGAAAGCGAGGCGGACGGCGATCGAGAGAGCCCGCTCCATGTCCTGGAATCCCAGTCGGTGGCCGACGTACCACCAGACCGCGAGGGCCAGCAGAGCGTATCCGCAGTAGAGGATCATGTCGTTGGTGAAGCCCAGGTCATAGCCGTAGGCGGCTGGAACCTCGGGTTGCTTGAACAGGAATGCCCAGATCGTCGCCAGAACGACCAGCGCACCGAGCCCCAGCACGATCTCCCGTCCCACCGGCGTGTACCGGTCCTTCTGGACGGTGATCACGGAGAAGCCGATGGCCAGGATGACGGCGATCTCGGTGATCTTCAGCGGAGAGCCGACCCGAATGGTGAGCGCCTGCTGGAACGGCATGAAGACGATGGCGAGGAACAGAAGCCGCTGCACGACATCCAGACGCGCCGCGCCCTCTCGCGTCGTCGCGGTCGCAGCGCCCCCTCGAGCCATCGCGCGCCTCATCTCCGACGTGATCGATCATCGATCGTCTCCTGCAGCAGCTCCGTTCAGCTCTGTAGGACTACAGACTAACCACGGTCCCGGTCCCCCGGAGGTGGTCCCCTTTCGAGCTCATACCGTCGGCCGGGAGCACATAGGATCGCTCACGGAGTCATGCCGACGGACCGCGTGGTCGGTGAGGGATCCTGTCCGATGGTCATCGACAGCGACCGGAGCCTTCCACGGCTCGGCCAAGCCGGAAGGGCGCGAACGGTTGACAAGCGGATCCACACTCGCTGAGGACTGGCGCGAGGGCGAGCGCACGATCGTGCACGTGACGGAGAGCTTCGGCGCAGGCACTGCGTCGGCGATCAGCGACTACGTAGCGGCCACGCCCGCCTTCCAGCACAGGCTCGTGTATTCACCGCGGGAGGACTCTCCGGTACCGGAGAGCGCCTTCGCGTCGTTCGCAGGCGTGACGGCGCTGCCGACAGGGCACGTCGCCCGAGTCCGCGCTCTGCGAACGGTTCTGGCCGGAATGCCGGGCGCTGTCGTGCACGCGCACTCCAGCTTCGGCGGAGCGTACGCGCGCCTCGCGGTGCGGGCGGGCCGGCGACGTCCGATCGTCTACACGCCGCACTGCTACGGCTTCGAGCGCCGAGACCTCCTGCTGCCCGCCCGGGCGGCGTTCCGGGTCTTCGAGGGCGTCCTCGCCTTCAACACCACCGTGTTCGCCGCCTGCTCAGCTCGCGAGGCCCGTCTGAGCCGGTGGCCGTTCAGCCGGGCGGAGGTCGTGCACGTCCCCAACTCGGTGCCCGCCTCGCTCCCGCCCGCCACTCGCCCCGGCGGGCCGAGGCCTCTCCGCCTCGTCGGCGCCGGTCGGCTCTCGACGCACAAGGATCCCCGATTCTTCGCCGAGGCCGTGGAGGCCGTGCGCGCCGCCGGCCATTCCGTCGACGCGACGTGGATCGGCGGAGGCGAGGGGCGTCACCGCACCGCCCTCGACCAGGCCGGCGTCCACGTGACCGGCTGGCTCAGCCGCGACGAGGCGCTCCGCCGACTGGGCGATGCCGACGTGTACCTGCACAGCGCGCAGTGGGAGGGGATGCCGATGGCCGTTCTGGAGGCGCACGGCATGGGGCTGGCCCTCGTCGTGCGGGACATCCCCGCCTTCGATCGCCTCGGCCTGCCCCTGGTCGCGCACTCCCCCCACGATGTGGCGTCGTACTGGGGCGATCTGGAGGATCCGGCGGCCCGTTCCCGTCTCGTCGCCGCCGCCGAGCACGCCCTCGCCCTGAACACCGTGCAGCACCAGTCGCAGATGCTCGAGCGGCTCTACCTCGGCCTGCTGCCGACCGCCCCTCGGAGGAGGAAGCCATGACGACAGTGCTCGTCTCCGCCCGTGTCCTCGACAGACAGGTCGGCGGCAACACCCGCTACGCCCGCACCGTCTACAGCGGGCTCGCCGGACACGGCGTGCAGCACGTGCTATCCCGACCTCCGATCGAGGGGGGCCGAGCCCGCAGCGCCGTCTACGGCGCCTATGAGGGACTCGTACTGCCGAGGCTCCGCCCCTCCGGGATCGACGTCCTCCACTTCCCCGCGGACACGGGGCCGCTGGTTCCGAGCCGCCTCCCGATCGTCGGCACGATCCACGGGCTGGCGACACTCCATGTGGACGATGTGCGCAGCCGGAGCTCCGACCGGTTGTGGCGCCTGCGCGTCGCGCGTCTCGCAGCACTCTCGACCACGATCATCACGGTCTCCGATTCCTCCGCCCGGGACATCGCGACTGTCGCACCCGACGCCGCCGGGAAGATCGTCACCATCCCGCACGGGATCGACCACGACACGTTCAACACCCGCTCCACCGACCAGGACTCCGTCGCGCTCGACGAGCTGGGGATCGACGGCCCGTACTTCCTCTACGCGGGCAACCTCGACCCCCGCAAGAACATCATCGAGCTGTGCCGAGCCGCCTCGAAGGTCTTCGACGAGACGGGGGTGCCGCTCCTGGTGTCCGGCGCTCCGGCGTGGGAGAGCGACGCGATCCTCGAGGCGGTCCGCGGTACCCGCGGCGTGCGCTACCTCGGCCGCGTACCGGATGAGGCGCTCGTCCCGCTGCTCCGGGGAGCGCTCGCCTTCTGCTTCCCCTCCACCTACGAGGGCTTCGGCTTCCCGGTCGTCGAGGCCATGGCGTGCGGCGTTCCCGTCATCTGCAGCGATCGCGGGTCGCTCGCCGAGGTGGCGGGCGGCGCGGCGCTGACGCTCACCGACATCGGCGCGACGGCGATCGCCGATCACATGCGCGAGATCGTCGCCGATCCGTCCCTCCGCAACGACCTGCGGAGCCGGGGTCTGATCAACGCTCGACGATTCCACTGGTCGGACTCCATCGCAGCGCATGCTCGCGTCTTTGAGGAGGCCGCGCGGTGAGGGTCACGATCGTCCACGCCTACAGCACCACCAACTCCGGCGACGGCCTGCTCGTCGAGGAGGCGCGGGAGCTGGTCCTCTCGGCCCTGCCGACGGCGGAGATCACGCTCGTCGCCCTCGATCCCGCGAGCTTCGACGAGGAGCTCTACGAGAGTGTCCTGCACCCCCTCACCGGCCGTGCCGGCAGCATCGGCAGCCTCGAGACGCTGCGACGCGGTGGGGTCGCGCTGCTCTCCGGCCGCCGGAGCGCCGGCTACGCCCGGGCGATCGCCGGGTCCGACCTCGTCGTCGGCGTGGGGGGCGGCTACCTCCGCACCAAGAATCCCGTCGAAGTCGTCAAGATGATGTGCACCAACTTCGTCCAGATGCCCCGGCGCAGCGACCGCGTTCCGTTCGTCTACCTTCCGCAGAGCATCGGGCCGCTCAATCTCGGGACCCGCCGTGTGATCGCGGCGCGACTGGCCCGCGCCGTCGGGGTCTTCGCCCGGGACGACCGCTCCGTCGAGGAGCTGTCCGGCCTCGCGAACGTGCACCGCGCTCCCGACATGGCCCTTCTGGGCCTCCCCGACGAGTTCGATCCGAGGACCGTCGTGCGGGCCGGAGCTCCCGGGCCCGTCGGGATCGTCGCCCGGGCGCTGTCCTCGAGCCGGTCGCGACGTGCCGCCTACGAGTCGCGGATCGACGCCCTCGCGCGCGATCCGGAGTCGGAGCTGCTCGCTCAAGCCACCGCTCGCGGCAACAACGATCCGCAGTTCTACGAGCGGCTCGGCCACGAAGGGCCATTCCGCCTGCTCCGCGACGCGGTCGGCAGCGGAGTCGCGGATCGGCCGGCGGTCGTGGTCTCGGTCCGGCTGCACGGCAGCATCCAGACCATCCGCAGCGGCGTTCCGAGTGTCCATCTGAGCTACGAGCGGAAGGGCTGGGGTGCCTACGACGACCTCGGGATCGGCCGGTTCGTGCACAACGCCTTCGACGCCGATCTCTCGCTCATCCGCGACCAGATCGCTGAGCTGCGGGAGGACCCGTCCGACTACTGGAGGCGCGTCGGAGACTCCGTGTCGGCGCTGCGGATGCAGCGAGGACGACTCGTCGACCTCCTCGTCGACGCCTCCGGACCGGTCGGGCGCCCGTGAAGATCGTCTTCGCGAGCCACACCGCCGAGGTCGGGGTCTTCCGAGTGGGGAGCCACCACCTGGCTCGCGAGCTCTCGCGCCTCGGGAACACGGTGACGCACGTCTCGACGCCGTCCTCGCTCCTGCACGCGGGGCGCCTGCGGGACGCCACCGTGCGGGCCCGCTTCGGTCTTGCGCTGCGAGGTCCACGCACGGACGCGGCGGGCGTCGTGCACGCCGAACCGCTCACCGTCGCCCCACTGGGATCGCTCCCGGCGCGGATGCGGACGCCGTCTCTGCGGGTGCCGCTGCGGCCCTGGCGGGCGCCCAGTGGGGCGATGCGTCCTGATGTCCTCATCGTCGACCAGCCCCTGATGGGCATGCCGCTCCTCGAGGTCCTGCAGCCGAAGCGTGTCGTCTACCGGCCCACGGACGCTCATTTCGAACCGGGGATGCGGGCGGCGGAGATCGAGCTCCTCGAGCGGGCGGACGCTCTCGTCGCCACGTCGGAGCCGGTGCTGCGCGCGGTCTCCGAGGGAGTGGCCGCGCCGGAGCGCACGCTGGTCCTCGAGAACGGAGTCGAGTACGAGCGGTTCCACGGTCTCGGTGCCGAGCGTGCGGGAGTCGTCTACCTCGGGGCGCTCGACCGCCGCTTCGACTGGGGAGGAGTCCGGATGCTCGCCTCGGCGTTCCCTGACGTCCCCTTCCGACTCGCCGGTCCGCTCCCGAAGAACGTGGAGACGCTGCCCGCGAACGTGGAGCTGCTCGGCGCCGTGCCCTACTCCCGGGCGCCCGCGCTGCTGAAGAGCGCCCGCGTCGGGCTGCTCCCGCTCTCGGACGACCCGGGCAACGCGGGTCGCAGCCCGATGAAGTACTTCGAGTACCTCGCCGCCGGCCTCAGGATCGTCTCCTCCGCCTCCCCTGCACTGCGAGCCCGCTCCGCCCCCGGCGTCTGGCTCTACGACGACCCTGCGGGCGCAGAGAACGGGCTGCGGTCCGCGCTGGAGGCTGCGGCGTCGGGACCCAACCGGGAGGGCTCGGACTACGCGGAGCAGTTCGGCTGGCACCGTCGCGCCGCCGACCTCGCACAGCTGCTCGACGCGGTGCTGGCGGCACCGCGTCGAGTGCGGCGCTGACGGCCCGTCCTCAGCGCCGCCAGCGGTCGATCGGGAAGGCGTCCAGCAGGGGCGCCGGATCCCACGCGGCCAGGGGCGCGTAGGAGTCCAGCCGGATCCGCGTCGCGTGAGCCACAGCGGAGTCGAGATCGTCGAAGAGGGTGTACTCCGACCCGGTCCGTCCTGTCCCCTCGAAGTAGTCCTGGTACTTGAACGGCGGCTCGGCGCTGGACGCGATGAGGCCGACCGGGATCCCGAGCGACTCGCCGATCACGACGGCGTGCAGAGAGGAGCCGACGACGACGTCGCTGCTCGCGATCCGGTCGAGCACCTCCCAGAGGGGCCGCTGCGGGTCCACGAAAGCAGGGTGCGAGCGGAAGCGGTCGATCTCGTTGAGGTTCGGGACGACCGCCAGCGCGGATCGCTTGGTCGCCGCGCTCGCGCGGAGGCGCGGGAAGAGGTCGGGAAGCAGGAGAGCAGGGTCCCCGTAGACGGCGGGAGCGTCGAGTCCCTTGTTCTCGCGGAGCCAGTCGCGGGATCGCGGTCCGCGGACGGCGCGCAGATCCAGACGAGTGAAACGGTGAGTGGAGAGCGCGACCTTGCCGTTCACTCCGGTACCCCAGACGATGTCCCCGTCCCGGCCCTTGTGCATCACGGATCCGACGGAGAGGACCGACCCGCTGCCGGGCCGGCGGAGGGCGTGCCCGACTCCTCGCTCCTGGAGGATCCGGCGGACGACGACCGGTCCGAGGAGGTCGCCGAAGTTGTTGACGCGCGGTCCGATCGGATAGCGCTCGAGGAACGGGAGCGTGTTCCGGCCCGGGTTCCAGTTGTAGACGGGGACGGAGCGGACGACGCTCATAGGGCCTTCCTGACGACGGCGACGGTCTCGTGGACTCCGCGACGGACCGGCGCGCAGAGCAGGAACCAGATCGCGTAGCACGCGATCCCGGTGACCCCCCCGATGGCGAGTTGGACGGGAGCGAGCAGGTGGACGGTGAGGAACCAGCGCTCCGAGAAGACCGCGGCGAACACGGTGGCGTGAACGAGCATCGGGAGCGCGGCTCCGCGCAGAAGAGACGCCACGTCGAGCCCGGTCCGGCGCATGGGGAACAGGCTCAGGACGAGCCAGTTCAGCAGGAGCCCGAGCGACACGGCGAGGGCGACGCCCGTGGACCCGAAGGGGACCCCCGCGACGATCAGAAGCACCATGAAGGTCCGCGTGATCAAGGAGTAGCGCAGCTGCAGACCCGTGAGTCCCAGCGAGACGAAAGCCCAGTAGTAGACGTATCCCATCGACTGGAAGAGCCCGCCGATCGCGAGGATCGCGAAGAGCGAGGCCGAGATGCTCCACTGCGGTCCGAGGACCAGCTCGACGAGCGGCGGAGCGAGGGCTGCCGCCAGGAAGAACGCGGCGCCGAGAACGTAGACGATGAAGACCTGCGCGCGCTGGAGGTAGCGGTTCATGGTCCTCAGGTCGTCCTGATGCCGCGACAGGATCGGCAGGGCGACCCGTGACATCGGAGCGGCGATCTGCTGCACGGGCAGGCGGAAGAGCTGGTACGCGCGGTCGTAGAAGCCCAGGGCCTGCGGTCCCCAGAAACGGCCGAGGAGCACGTTGTCGACGTTGGCGCTGATGTAGTTGACGGCCTGGACACCGAACGTGTTGAGGCCGAAGGTCAGCAGCGGGCGCATCGGAGCGCGGTGGGGGAGGCTCGGGACCCAGCGCGAGGTCGCGACGACGATGATGAGCATCGCTGCCGAGATCGTGAGCTGCTGAAGGACGAGTGCCCAGACACCCCCGCCGACCGAGGCGATGACGACGGCCGTCGCGAAGGCCACCGCCTGGGCGCTGACGTCCGCCACGGCCAGCAGTCGGAAGCGGAGGTTGCGGGAGGCGTTGGCGACGAATTGCGTGGTCACCGACTGCAGGACGAAGTTGAGCGAGAGCGCCCGGGCGACGTCCGCCAGCTCCGGACGAGCGTAGAAGGCGGCGATGACCGTCGAGCAGGAGAAGAACACCGCGGCGACCACGAGGCCGACCAGGACGTTCAGCCAGAGGAGATTGCTGCGCTGGTGCTGCGAGATCTCCTTCGCCTGGATGGAGGCGGTCGAGAGCCCGAAGTCGCCGAGCAGCGTCGCGAGGCCCGCGATCGCGACAACCATCGCGAAGAGCCCGAAGTCGTCCGGCGCGAGCAGCCGCGCGAGAACGACAGTGCTGGCGGTCTGGAGGACGAACTTGGACCACTGCCCGAGGAGGGTCACCTTCGCGCCCTTCGCTGCGGCGCTCCCCGTGCTCATGCCACTCCCTGCGGCTCGTTCATCGATTCAGCTCGGAATGCCGGAGGAAGCGGGGGTCTGCGCGGAGGCGAGCGAGCGTCGCGGCTCTCCTCCCCTTCCCGGCTCGTCCTCGACCTCGGCCTGCAGCGACGAGCGCCTCGTACACGGCGCCGTGCAGCGCTCCCACGAGGGAACGCTCGCGCTTGGACAGGTCGGGTCGCTCCCTCTCTCCGTGCCGGCGCGCTCGCTCGAGGCCCGCCTCCAACGCCGCCGGCGACACGGGGCCGTCGAACAGCTCCACCCAGCCGCTCCCGACCTCCGCGGCGAGGGCCCGCGTCGATCCGGTCGCCGGGACCAGGATCGTCTTCCGCGCGCCGAGGGCGAGCAGCGCGGCTCCGGAGTTGTAGAGGTACTTGTACGGCAGGGTGACGAGGTCCGCGCCTGCCAGGAGCTCGTCCAGGTCGGCGTCGTCGATGTGGCCGAGCCGCAGGTGGACGCGACCGTCGGCTCCGACCGCTCGGCGCACCTCGTCGGCGTACTCGGGGACAGCGGCCGCGCCGGCGATGACGAGTTCGCCGTCGGTGAGTGCGCTGAAGGCCGCGATCAGCTCCTCGAGTCCCTTGTAGGGCCGGATCTGCCCGAAGAACAGGATGCGCCGACCCGCTTCACGGGGGCCCGGGACCGAGGCCGACTCAGGATAGGCGCCGTGCAGGACGACGACTCCCCGGTCCAGGTCGTTCTCGTCGGACTCGTTCAGATAGATGCGGACGTCCGTGAGCCGGTCCAGCCAGCGCGCGAGGAGACTCTCGACGGCACTGCCCGACTCGTGCGGTCGGAGGTTGTGCATCGTCACGACGATCGGCGTCCCCGACGCGAGCAGCCGGGCGATGAGCCCGAAGGCGAGGGCGGACTTCAGCCAGCGGCGCGGGCCGCGCGGGGCACGGAAGAGGTACTCCGGCCAGTGCACGTGGAAGACGTCGTAGCGCCCGAGAAGGGCACGTCGCCAGGTGAACGCGACCGGTTCCACCGACGCCGGGAACGAACCGACGAGCAGCTCGATGTACGGGTTGCTCGAGCCGGAGAAGTCCTTCACGGAGAAGAGCGCCCGGATCATTCGCCTGCTTCTCCTTCGTTCGTCTCTTCGGCGGACCGCCCCGGGCACCACGAGACGACCTGGGAGAGGGCGCCACGGCCTGTGATCGGACCGCGACACGCCCGCTTCGGCGACGGAGCGGACGACCTCGGCCGGCGAGGGATGGTCTGACGCTACCAGTCGGGTTTCTCGAGGTCCGTCACCCGCCGCCCCCGTCAGAGTTCGGTGATGACGATCTCCGAGAAGCGAGTCACTCCTGCTGTCACCGATCCGAAGGTGAACCGCAGCCGGAAGTGCGTCGCCCACGCAGGAGCGACCCGGTTCCAGGTCGTCTGCGGATAGGTCTTGCGGAAGGGAGCCTGTGCGTTCGCGCCGGCGAGGTCGAGATTCGACACGGGGCGGGCGCTGCTCCGAGCGACGATCGGGATCCCCGACGAGGACTCGCCGGTCACGGCGACGAAGGACTCGGACACGTACATCGTGCCCGTCGACGTGGATCCCGCGATGGTGAAGTCGACGCCGTACAGCAGCCCCGCTGTGACGGGGACGTCGATGGAGACCGACGGACCGGGACCGCCGGCCACTCGGGTCATCAGCAGCTGATTGCCGCTGGTGGTCAGCGTCATGGACGGGCTGGTGGTGCGGCTCGTCGCGTCGGCGCCGTTGAGGAACGCGTCGACGGGCGCTGCGAGAGAGAAGTTCCCGTCGACGAGCTTGTTCGCCGCCTTCGAATGCAGAATCGACCCCTGCCCCGAACCGCTGCCGTTCCCGTC
This sequence comes from Rathayibacter sp. AY1B7, assembly GCF_002932735.1. Taxonomy (NCBI): domain Bacteria; kingdom Bacillati; phylum Actinomycetota; class Actinomycetes; order Micrococcales; family Microbacteriaceae; genus Rathayibacter; species Rathayibacter sp. AY1B7. The sequence continues at coordinate 12,282 of NZ_PSWK01000035.1, read as the reverse complement.
CGAGGTGACGTGCTGGCTGATACGGACCTTCGCAGTGCCACCGGCGAGGTATCCCGATTTCATCTGCGTATTGAACATCGACAGTTGATGGACCTGGATTCCACCGCCCCACCCTCCTGCAGTGGTCTCGAAGAGGTAGTTGGCCACCGGGACCTGATGGAAGAAGAGGTGTCCGCCTGAGATCGAGATCTGCGCAGCTGAATTCGACCCGGTGACGAACTGCGAGAGCGTGGAGTTCGCGCCGCTCTCGTTGATCTCGATATGCGGCTGGTGCAGGATCACCCGACCCGCGTCGACCTTCACGGCCTGCACGCAGAAGTCGATCGACGTCGAGACGAAGTGCAGCTCGCCGTTCGGGTTGGCGTTGTAGACGCCGAGGGTGCTGGTGCCGATACCACCGCCGATGAACTTGATGTTCTCGCCGTAGTTGACTCTGCCTGCGGGCATGGACACGGCGGTCCTGCAGCGGAAGATGTGGAAGTTGTAGAAGCTGATCAGGAACGCATCGTTCTCGAAGGACACGCCGGTCCCGAAGCCCGAGATCTCCAGACCCCAGAGCCCGAGCCCGCGCGTGGTGGCGGCAGTCGTGCTGTCGGTGTTGAACAGGATTCCGGTGCTGGCCGTCGCGGACGCTCCCGGCCCCAGCAGACGGAGTCCGGTGATCGCCGCCCTGTTGTTGGGATAGCCGGACGTGGCACTGCCGATCACCGTGAGAGCAGGACCGCTGGTGATGGCGGTCGCATTCAGCGGACCGCAGGTGAACTCGAGCGAGATGTACGAGGAGTCGATCACGAGGGTGCGCGTGATCTTGAAGCTCTTCGAGATCGTCAACGTGACCTCTTGGCGAGCGGCGACGAAATAGTCGATCGCGGCGCGGAGCTTGTCCTCGTCAGTGGCCCCGGCGAATTCGAGGTAGTTGTGGATTCCGTTGACGCGAGTCGCAGGTATAGTCTCGTCCGCGGCTTCCGCGGCGGGTGCGGCGACGACGGCGGCCGCGGCCGCGGCCCCTCCGTAGCGGAGGAACGTGCGGCGGGATCCGGGTCCTGTTTCGAGAGTCGTCGTCATCTCCTCATGCTCGGATCATCCCGCCATCGGCTGTCGACGGCCGCACCCCCCGACCGCGGAGGGAAGCAGAGGAGACTCTGTCGTTTTCCTGGAACGACGACGCGGATCCATGGTTCCGCCCCTAGAAGGGGGGCCCAAGGGGCGGATCCTTCTTCACGAGCGGCCGCTCTCACAGGATTGCAGGATCAGCAGCTTGCCGAACGCCAGCACCTGATAGACCACCGCCATAGTCCACTCGCTCACCCGCCGCGGCTCGTCGACCGAGCCGACCGAGAACGGTGTGCGCAGGCAGCGAGACGCGATCGTGCGGACCCGGGTCACATGCGGAGTGGAGGTCATCAGTGCCACCGAGGTCCAGTCGTACTCCGAGGAGAGCGTGTTCAGCTCGGAGATCTCACCGCCCGTAGTGAACGGGGAGGGAGTGAAGCAGACGACTCTGACCTCCTCGCCGGCATCGCATTCGGCTCGGGCGAACGAACCGTTCTCCAGGCGCGGAGTCGAGAGCACGAGGGTGACATCCCGGTGCTCCTCGAGCAGAGCGAGCGCACGGCCGACCCTGCGATCAGTAGCAGGACCCAGCACCACGAGCGCATCGGCTCCCCCCACGGGATCGAGAACGGGGCGGACGAAGAGGGGCACCGCCACCGCGGCGAGCAGTGCGACGGCGAGGAGGACGGCGAGCCACGTGCGCCAGAGGATCCGCAGTGAGCGTGCGGCGGATCGATTCGGGACGACTCGTCGGAGGATCGTGCCGACCAGCGCCCCGACCGCCGTGCCCGCGAGAACCGAGAGGAGGCCGTACAGCACGCCACCGACCGACGGCGGAGTGACGATCATCTCGACGGTCGACGCCCCCTCGAGCAGCGCGAGCACTCCGAGTGCGGGGACGAAGGGTCGACGGCTGCTCGCCGCCACCAGCGCGGCTGCCGCCGCTGCAGCCGGTGAGGCGAGAGCGCAGACTGCGATCCCTTCTCCACCCAGGGCGTGGACGAGACCAGTCGGATCATGGGAGCGGGCGATCCGGACGAACTGCCGCGAGGAGTCCGATCCGAAGGGATCGGCGCAGACGAGCAGGAGCAGAAAGGCGAGGACCGCCGTGGTCCCGGCGACCCGCAGGCGCCACCGGCTCACCGGAGCCTCCCCGGCCGACCGTGTCACGCCCAGCAGCCCGCCTCCGCGGACGCGAGGCGATCGCGCTCGCGTGCGCGCCTGAGGACGGGAAGGACGGGGAGGTCCGAGAAGAGCGTCACAGGAGCGAACACTACCCAGGGGAAGGGACGAGGAGGACCTGAGCGGTCGGGCTTCCGCCGGATCCTCGCCGGCGGGTGGCACGCCGACAGGAGACAATGCGCAGGACTGCGGGTGGACGGGATCGCGACTCCGCCTCCAGCCCTCCGGGCCGGCCTCCGAGCCCGACGCCCCCGGGACCGCGTCCCCGGCGCCGCCTAGTCGTTGCCGAGGATGACGATGGCGGCAGTGGGGGGAAGCGCGTCCTCGTGATAGCGCTCGATCTCGTCGATGGCGGCGGGATCGGCCTGCTGAAGGAAATGGGTGAGTCGCGCGACCTCCTCCGTCTCGCCGATCGAGTCGGCGGCGCGGCGGAGGGCGTAGAGGGCGAGGAGGAAACCGCGGTTGGGTCCGTGGCGCCACGGGATGGGACCCTGGCCGCGCCAGCCGGCTCCGCGGAGGAGGTCCAGACCGCGGTGGTAGCCGACGCGGGCGTAGGCGTAGGAGGGGAGGGCCGCGTCGATGCCCCAGACGCTGTCGGCGAGCAGTGCCCAGGCCAGCGGGGAGCGCGGGTGGGCGGCGGCGAGGGCGGCGAATTCGACGGCTCCCGGGTTCGCGTGCTTCGCGAGGGCCGCGGTGACCGCGGGCTCGTCGGGGAGGAGGGTCGGTTCGGGGCCCAGCAGGTTCTCGCCACTCATGCCTCCCAGGCTATCCCGCTCGCGGCTGTGCGGGTCCGGGGTCCGGCCGTCCGGCGCACGACGGTCGTCCCTCCACAGGGGCGTCAGCGGAGGGAGCCGGGCGGTTCGCCGGTCGTCGCCGTCGTGCGCGGGGGTGCCGCCGATAGCATCGACCCATGGCGACGAACCGCAGTGAAGTCGAGGCCTGGCTCACGGACATGGACGGCGTGCTGGTGCACGAGAACAAGGCGCTCCCCGGCGCGCCCGAGCTGATCCAGGAGTGGACCGATTCGGGCACGCCGTTCCTGGTGCTGACGAACAACTCGATCTTCACGCCGCGGGATCTGGCGGCGCGGCTGCGCGGGTCGGGGCTGCACGTGCCGGAGGAGCGGATCTGGACGAGCGCTCTGGCGACGGCGGACTTCTGCGCGTCGCAGAAGCCGGGCGGGAGCGCGTTCGTGATCGGCGAGGCGGGGATCACCACCGCGCTGCACGAGGCGGGCTTCATCATGACGGAGACGGCGCCGGACTACGTGGTCGTGGGCGAGACCCGCAACTACAGCTTCGAGGCGATCACGAAGGCGATCCGCCTGATCGTCGCGGGTGCGCGCTTCATCGTCACCAATCCCGATGCGACGGGGCCGAGCGCCGAGGGCGTGCTCCCGGCGACGGGGGCGATCGCGGCGCTCATCACGAAGGCGACGGGCAAGGATCCGTACGTCGTCGGCAAGCCGAACCCGATGATGTTCCGCTCGGCGATGAACAAGATCGGCGCGCACAGCGAGAACACCGGGATGATCGGCGACCGGATGGACACCGACATCGTCGCGGGCATCGAGGCGGGCCTGCACACCGTGCTGGTGCTGACGGGGATCAGCGACGAGGCCGAGATCGAGCGCTATCCGTTCCGCCCGGACGAGGTGCTGAGCGGGGTGCACGAGCTCCTGTCGTCGGAGCCGCTGGAGTCGGAGTTCCCGCCGGATTCGGCGGTCTGAGTCCCGGCGGCCCGGCAGTGGGTCGGGCGCCGGTTCCTGACACGGCACCGCGGCTCGCGGGGGTCAGAAGCGGACGTGCTGCAGCACCCAGGCGTGCATCGCGACGGCTGCCGCCGCCGAGGCGTTGATCGACCGGGTCGAGCCGAACTGCGAGATCTCGAGCACGGCCTCCGAGGCGGCGATCGCCTCCTCCGAGAGGCCGGGTCCCTCCTGCCCGAACAGCAGGAGGCAGCGCTCGGGGAGCCGGTAGGTCTCGAGCGGCACGCAGCCGGGGACGTTGTCGACGGCGAGGAGGGGCACGTCCGCCTCCGCGGCCCACTGCACGAGGTCGGCCACCGTCTCGTGGTGCTGGACGTGCTGGTAGCGGTCGGTGACCATCGCGCCGCGCTTGTTCCACCGCCGCCGGCCGACGATGTGGACGCCTTCCGCGCCGAACGCGTTGGCGCTGCGGACGATCGAGCCGATGTTCATGTCGTGCTGCCAGTTCTCGATCGCGACGTGGAACGGGTGCCGCGTGCGGTCGAGCTCCGCGACGATCGCGTCCATCCGCCAGTAGCGGAAGCGGTCGACCACGTTGCGCGCGTCGCCGCGCTCCAGCAGCTCCGGGTCGAGGCGGTCGTCCTCGGGCCGCTCCCCCTGCCAGGGGCCGACGCCGTTCGTGGTGAGCTCCACGGAGGCGGTGGGTCCGGTCGCGGGGGTCGCCTCGTTCTCCTGCACGACGAGCGATCCTACTGGGCGCTCCGCGGCTCGGCCGGGTGCACCGGGCCGGTGCCCGGCGGCATCCTCCGAGGCCCGAGGGACGGCGCGCGTCAGGCCGCGGGGGTGCCGGCGAGGGAGCCGGTCAGCTCGCCGCCGCCCGCCCGGTCGACGAAGCAGTAGTAGCTGCGCTCGCCCGCGTCCCACTGCTCCTGGGTGACGGGGAACGCACCGGCGACCTGCACGTCGCCGTAGGTCTCGGCCGCGGCGACGTCCACGACGCCCTGCGCCTGGCAGAGCGAGGAGACGGTGACGGCCAGAGCGTCCTGGCCGGGGAACGCCGCGTCTGTCAGCTCCGCGGTGGCGACGAGCTGGGCGGAGTGAGCCGCCGCGCAGTCCACGACGGTGAACTCCTCCGCCCAGACGGAGTCGAAGGGCTCGACGCACTCGCCGCCGAGGAGCGCGCTCCAGGCCCAGGTGCCGACGGGCAGCGGTCCGACGGTCGGGAGGGTCGCGGTCGGCGTGGGCGAGGGGGTCGGCTCCGCCGTGGGCGTCTCACTGACGACCGGGGCGGCCTGCGGCTCTGCTCGGCCGCCGGCGCTCCCGACGGCGATGCCGATCGCGAAGAGCCCGGCGAGGAGGATCACCGCACCCGCCGCGATCAGGCCGATCAGGAGCCGGCGTCGGCTGAGCGTGCGCCATGCGGGCGCTCCGGCGGGCGCCGAGTCGCGTTCGCGGCTCTCGGGTCGGGACCGGGCGGAGCGGCGCTTCCGCGGCGGAGCGGCGTTGACGTGGGCGGCCGCGGGAGCGGTGCGGAAGGGCGCGGGCTCGGCGCGGTCGGCGGGCTCGGCGGCCGGCTCGAGGTTCCACGAGTAGGCGCCGGCGGTCTCGCGCCACAGCTCCTCGTCGCCGCCGTCCTCGTCGGGCTCGTCCTGCGGAGCGACGACCTGCTCCCACACGGGCGGCTGGTCCCAGTCCCCTCGCGGGTCGGGCCACTCGTAGACGGCGGGCGGAGTCGGCTCGCGCGGAGTCGGCGGGGTCGCGCCGACCGGGCGTCCGTCGGCGGGGGAGGCGACGCCGGAGCGGCCCGCCGGGTCGACGTCGGTCGAGGATCCGGCATCGGGCTCGTCGTCCGGCCGGTGGGCGCTGCGCAGCCCGGCGGGGGCGGTCGGAAGGTCGGCGGGAGGGTCGGTGTGCGGCAGGACCGGGCGCACGGAGTCCGCCCCGCGGCGGTGCACCTCGGTGCGGCCGGCATCGGCGGAGGCGTCGGAGCCGGAGCCGTCGGCATCGTCGTCGAGGAGGGGAGCGAAGAACGCGTCGAAGGCGTCCTCGTCGGACACGTCCGCGTCGGAGGCACTCGTGTCGCGGGCAGTCGTCCCACCGGCACCGGTCTCGCGGACACCCGTCTCGCGGGCACTCGCCTCGCGGGCACCCGCTTCGTGCACTCCCATGGCGCGGGCTCCCGTGTCGGAGACTCCCGTGTCGTCGCCCGGAGAGCTCCGTCCCTCGGCGGAGACGCCGTCGCGGTCGGAGGAGCGCTCCGGCTCCACGACCGTTCCGCGGTCGGCGTCGGCGTCCCGCTCCTCCACCCGAGCGGAGTCGTCCGCGGGGTTCGGGAGGTCGCCGTCGGCCTCCTCGGCGGCGGGCGTCGCGCTCAGCACGGGCTCCCCCGGCCACAGGCCGACCGGAGCGGCAGGGGCACGGCGCGGCGCCGCGTCGGAGTTGCTGTCGCTGTCGCTGTCGCTGTTGCTGTCGCGGTCGCGGTCGCTCGACGACGGTCCGGCCGCATCGGCGGAGGAGGCCGACTCGCTCGCAACGCTCCGCTCCTCCGCTGACGCGTGGGCCTCGTCGGCTGCGGACTCAGCAGGACCGGACGTCCGCTCCGCGCGCGACTCCTCCACGGGAGGGACGGGGCGGGGCGAGTCGAAGATGCTCTTCAGGCGGCCGCCGCTGAGCTGCTGGAGCAGCCACTCGCTGCTGCCGACGGGACGCTCCGGCTCGGGTCGCTCCGGCTCGGCACGCTCCGGCTCGGAGGTCTCCGATCCGGCAAGCTCGGGCTCGCGGCCCTCGGACCCGCGGCGCTCCGGCTCCGGGTGCTCGCCGCCTCCCGGGCCCCCGCCGCGTCCCCCCTCGTCGACCATCAGCTCAGGCCGAGGTCGGCCAGACCGATCGCGGCGAAGTACGGGTAGCCTGCGTCCTCGATGATCTCGCGGGCCCCGGTCGCGCGGTCGACGACGACGGCGACTCCTGCGATCTCGGCGCCGACCTTCAGCAGGGCCTCGATCGCCTTCAGCGGCGAGCCGCCGGTGGTGGACGTGTCCTCGACGACGACGACGCGCTTGCCCTCGAGGTCGGGGCCCTCGACCTGCCGGCCGCGGCCGTGGTCCTTGGGCTCCTTGCGCACGACGAACGCGTCGTAGGCGAGACCGCGGGCGGCGCCCTGATGGAGGATCGCGGCGGCGATCGGGTCGGCTCCCATGGTGAGGCCGCCGACGGCGTCGACGCGCTCGATGGGCGCGATGAGGTCGAGCATGACCTGCCCGATCAGCGGCGCGACGCGGTGGTCGAGGCTCACGCGGCGCAGGTCGACGTAGTACGACGCCTTCTTGCCGCTCGTGAGGGTGAAGTCCCCGTGGAAGACGGCGTCGGAGCCGATGTACTCGATGAGCTGCTGGCGTGCGTCGGTCACGCGCCTACTCTACGGGGAGACCCCTCCCCCGCTCGGGAGCGCGCCCGCTGCGGCGTGCTCGCCCGCCTCGTCGCCTCCTCCGCGGAACTGCGTCATGTAGAGCTCGTAGTAGGCACCGCGCTGCTTCAGGAGCGCCTCGTGCGCGCCCTGCTCGACGATCCGGCCCGACTCCATCACCAGGATGGTGTCGGCGTCGCGGATCGTGGAGAGCCGGTGCGCGATGACGAACGAGGTCCGGTCGGTGCGGAGCGCGTTCATCGCGTGCTGCACGAGCAGCTCCGTGCGGGTGTCGACCGAGGAGGTGGCCTCGTCGAGGATCAGCAGCGACGGGTTCGCGAGGAACGCGCGCGCGATCGTGATCAGCTGCCGCTCGCCCGCCGAGACGCTGCCGCCGTCGGCGTCCAGCACCGTGTCGTAGCCGTCGGGCAGCTGGCGCACGAAGCGGTCGACCATGGTGGTCTTCGCCGCGTCGACGATCTCCTCGTCGGTCGCGTCCAGGCGCCCGTAGCGGATGTTCTCGCGGATGGTGCCCTGGAAGAGCCACGCGTCCTGCAGCACCATGCCCACGCGCGAGCGCAGATCGCCGCGCGCGAGGCTCGTGATGTCGACGCCGTCGAGCAGGATGCGCCCTCCGGTGAGCTCGTAGAAGCGCATGACCAGGTTGACCAGCGTGGTCTTCCCCGCCCCGGTCGGACCGACGATGGCGACCGTCTGCCCGGGCTGCGCCGAGAAGGTCAGGTCCTCGATCAGCGGCTGCTCCGGGTCGTACGAGAACGAGACGCCCTCGAACTCCACGTGGCCGTCGGTGCGCTGCGGGAGCGACGCGGTCGCCGTCTCCGGCTCCTGCTCCTCGGCGTCGAGCAGCTCGAACGTGCGCTCGGCCGAGGCGACGCCGGACTGCAGCATGTTCGCCATGCTCGCCAGCTGGGTCACCGGCTGGGTGAACTCGCGCGAGTACTGGATGAACGCGGTCGCGTCGCCGAGCGTCAGCTGACCTGAGGCGACCCGCAGGCCGCCGACCACGGCGATGAGCACGTAGGAGAGGTAGGAGACGAAGGTCATCGCGGGCATGATCATGCCCGAGACGAACTGGGCGCCGAACGAGGCGGTGTAGAGGCTGTCGTTGCGGCGGTCGAACTCCTCGAGCATCTCGCGGTCGCGGCCGAAGGCGCGGACGATCTCGAGCCCGGAGAAGGTCTCCTCGATGTGGCCGTTGAGCGCGCCCGTGTTCTTCCACTGGGCGGCGAAGAGCTTCTGGGAGCGGGCGCCGATCACGCCCGCGATCACGCCCGAGAGCGGGATCGAGATCAGCGCGATCAGCGCGAGCTGCCACGAGACGATGAACATCATCGCGGCGATGCCGATGATGGTGAGCACCGACTGCACCAGCTGCGAGAAGGCCTGCTGCAGCGCCGTCTGGATGTTGTCGACGTCGTTCGTGACGCGCGACATCACGTCGCCGCGCTGCCGGGTGTCGAAGAAGCGCAGCGGGAGGCGGTTGAGCTTCGCCTCGATGTCCTGGCGGAGGCCGAAGACCACCCGCATCACGAGGCCGTTGAGGATGTAGCCCTGCGCCCACATGAGCACCGACGCGACGACGTACATCAGCAGCACGATGATGATCAGGCGGCCGAGGACCACGAAGTCGATGCCCGCGCCGGGCACGATGTCGGTCTTGGCCAGCATGTCGGCGAAGGTGCCGTTGCCCGAGGCGCGCTGCTGCTCGATGATCTGCTCGAGCGGGACGCCGGCGGGGAGCTGGGAGCCGATCACGCCGTTGAAGATCGTGTCCATCGCCTGCCCGAGGATCTTGGGCGCGATGACGGTGAGGACGACCGACAGCGAGACCAGGGCGACCACGAGGACCATCCGGGCGCGCTCGGGGCCGAGCAGCGAGAAGAGGCGCTTGGCCGAGGGCCAGAAGTTCTGCGCCTTGCGGGCGGGCGGCCCGTCCCCGAACATGCCGCCGTCACCCTCGCCGGGCTCGAACTCGGGCTCGGGGGACGTCGTCTCCTCGGGGACGGTGGTGTCGCGTGTGCGCGCCATCTCAGGACACTCCTTCGACGCTCAGCTGGGATTCGACGATCTCGCGGTAGGTCGCGTTCGTCTCGAGGAGCTCGTCGTGCGTGCCGCGGCCGACGACGCGGCCCGCGTCGAGCACGACGATCTGGTCGGCGTGGCGGATGGTCGACACCCGCTGGGCCACGATGATCACGGTCGCGTCGGTGGTGGCGTCGGCCAGCGACTCCCGCAGCCGCGCATCGGTCGCGACGTCGAGCGCCGAGAACGAGTCGTCGAACAGGTAGACCCGCGGCTTCGCGACGAGGGCGCGCGCGATGCAGAGCCGCTGGCGCTGCCCGCCGGAGACGTTGGTGCCGCCCTGCGAGACCGGCTCGTCGAGCCCGTGCTCCTTGCTCCGCACGAAGTCCTCGCCCTGGGCGATGCGCAGCGCCTCCCACAGCTCGGCGTCCGTCGCGTCGGGGCGGCCGAAGCGCAGGTTCGAGGCGATCGTCCCCGAGAAGAGGTAGGGGCGCTGGGGCACGAGCCCGATCACCTCGGCGAGCTGCGCCCGGTCGAGGGAGGAGACGGGCACGCCGTCGATCGTGACGGTGCCCTCCTGCGGGTCGAACAGGCGCGGCACGAGGCCGAGCAGGGTGGTCTTGCCGGCGCCGGTGGAGCCGACGACGGCCGTGGTGCGGCCCGGCTCCGCGACGATGTCGATGCCCGAGAGCACGGGGCGCTCGGCGCCCGGGTAGCCGAAGACGACCCCGGAGAACTCGACGCGGCCGCGCGCGGGCGTCGGGACTCCGCCCTGGGGCGTGGTGAGGCTGGTGCGGGCGTCGAGCACCTGCTGGATCCGCTCGGCGCAGACGACCGCGCGCGGGATCATCATCACCATGAAGACGCCCATCATCACGGCGGTGAGGATCTGGAGGAGGTACTGCAGGAACGCGGTGAGCGAGCCCACCTGCATCTGACCTGCGTCGACCCGCTGCCCGCCGAACCACAGCACGGCCGCGGTGGCCAGGTGCAGGATCATCATGATCGCGGGGAACATCAGCACGAAGATGTTGCCGACCTTGATCGACACCTCGGTGATCGCCGCGTTGGCCTTGCGGTACCGCTCGGACTCGAACGGCTCGCGCACGAAGGCGCGCACCACGCGGATGCCCGTGATCTGCTCGCGCAGCACGCTGTTGATCCCGTCGATCCGGTCCTGCATGAGGCGGAACAGCGGCAGCAGCAGGAACACCAGGAAGCCGACCACGACGAACAGCAGCGGCACCGACACCCAGACCAGCCAGGAGAGGCCGGCGTCCTCGCGCAGGGCGAAGACGATGCCGCCGACGCACATGATCGGCGCGGAGACCATGAAGTTGAGGGTCATCAGCACGAGCATCTGCACCTGCTGCACGTCGTTCGTGCCGCGGGTGATCAGGGTGGCCGTGCCGAAGCCGCCGACCTCGAGCCCGCTGAGCGAGTCGACGCGGCGGTAGACGTCGCGGCGCAGGTCGCGGCCGACGGACATGGCGGTGCGGGCGCCGAAGTACACGGCTCCGATCGCCGCGGCGACCTGCACGACGCAGACGCCGAGCATGGTCATGCCGGTTCCCCAGATGAAGTCGGTGTCGCCGCGGCCGATGCCCTGGTCGATGATCTCGGCGTTGAGGCTCGGCAGGTAGAGCGCGGCGAGCGTCGCGACGAGCTGCAGCACGACGACGGCGGCCACCCAGCGCGCGTAGGGCTTCGCGTAGGCGGAGGCGAGGCGGAGCAGGATCATGGGTCCTCCGGAGGGGCGGAGCAGGAGCGGGAGGGGAGGGGACCGGGCTGGGGAGCGCGGAGCGCCGGAGAGCCCGTCGGGCCCGCACGGCGCGGGCGGCGGCGGCGTCCGGACGGCACGACGAACGGCCGGTCGGGACGGCGCTAGACAACCATCGACCACCGACACCGGTTCCGCAATCCGCCGAGGGGATGACTCCCCCGGCCCGCGGCCGCCGGGACGCGCGGAGGACGCGCAGGAGACGTGTCGGCGGCGGCTCCTACACTTCCAGGATGCGCATCGCCACCTGGAACGTGAACTCCATCCGGGCCCGCACCGGCCGCGTCGTCGACTGGCTCGTGCGCGAGGACGTGGACGTCCTCGCCATGCAGGAGCTCAAGTGCAAGCCCGAGCAGTTCCCGCACGAGGCCTTCGCCGACGCCGGGTACCACGTCGAGATGGTCGGGCTCAGCCAGTGGAACGGCGTCGGCATCGCCTCGCGCCTGCCGATGGACGACGTGCAGGTCGGCTTCCCGGGCATGCCCGGCTTCGCGAAGGAGGCGGCGGCCGACGGCTCCTACCCGCTCGAGGCCCGCGCGATCGGCGCGACGGTCGACGGCGTGCGCGTCTGGAGCCTCTACGTCCCGAACGGCCGCGCGGTCGACGACCCGCACTACCTCTACAAGCTCGAGTGGCTCGCGGCCCTCGAGGCGAGCACCCGCGAGTGGCTGGCCGCCGAGCCCGACCTGCCGCTCGCCCTGGTCGGCGACTGGAACGTCGCGCCGCTCGACAGCGACGTGGGCGACCCGAGCCTCGGCCCCGGATCCACGCACGTCTCGATCCCCGAGCGCGCCGCCTTCGCCGCCTTCGAGGACGCGGGCCTGCGCGACGTCGTCCGCCCGCTCGTGCCCGAGGGCTACACCTACTGGGACTACAAGCAGCTCCGCTTCCCGCGCAACGAGGGGCTGAGGATCGACTTCGTGCTCGGCTCCCCCGCGTTCGGCGACCTCGTCACCGGCGCCTCGATCCACCGCGACGAGCGCAAGGGCGACGCCCCGAGCGACCACGTCCCGGTGGTGGTCGACCTCGACCTCGAGACGACCCTCGACGACGACCGCCCGATGATCTTCTGAGCATGGCCTCGTCGAAGAAGAAGCGCGCGCGGGCCGAGGC
>NZ_PSWK01000034.1:0-34032 GCF_002932735.1 Rathayibacter sp. AY1B7 | reverse complement strand
CACCGTCATGGGCTGGGCCAAGTGGGTCGGCCTCGGCGTCGCCGTCGTCGGCCTGATCATCCTCGGCGTCACCATGACCGTCTCCGCCCGCCGCGGCGAGGGCGGAGAGATCGGCGGCTGGCTCGGCCGACTCCTCGTCGGCGTCATCATCGTCTCCGCCGCGTTCACGATCGTCGGCTTCCTCATGGGCAGCTAGCGCACGAGGACACCGACCGGCATCACCAACGAGAGGCACGACGTCATGAGCGACACGCAGTCCCGCAACCCGTTCACCAGTCGAGGATTCATCTTCGGAGCAATCGTCTTCGGAATTCTTGTCCTGGCCGCGATCCTGCTCGCCGTCACGTCCCTGGACAGTGGTGGCGAGCAGGGCACCGCCACGCCCGCCACCACTGCAACGCCCACCTCCCAGGCCTCAGAGCTCGACGCCGATGCTGCGAGCATCTGCGGCCTCCCTGGACTCGACGAGAGCGGCAACCTCGCTGCTGCACCCGACGCGGAGTGGACCATCGTCGGGACCATGGCAGCGCCCTCCTCGGACGATGCAGGGCCTGGCGTCGTCGACGCCGACGGAGTCCGCAGCTGCTACGCGCACACCGTGGAAGGCGCAGCCTTCGCCGTCGCGAATCTCTGGGCGATGGGAACGGACGGCCGTCTGAGCGACCTCGTCACCGAACGCCTCACCGTCCCCGGCCCCGGTCGAGACGCCGCGCTGGCCCGGGAGACCACTCAGAGCAACACCGGCCTGAGCTCCCAGATCGCCGGCGTGAAAGTCCTCGCCTACGACGGCCATAACGCCACCATCGACATCGCCTTCCAGATCTCCGACGGACGTCTCATCAGCTTCCCCTACGCCCTCAGCTGGTCCGAGGGCGACTGGAAGTTCGTGCTCACCGATGACGGACTCCCCACCTTCCGCCCGGTCGCTCTGCAGAGCCTCGGCGGCTACCTCCCTTGGAGCGGCACCACATGACCCCAGTCCCCGACAAAGAGCCGTGCTCCGTCGTCGACGTTCTCTGCTGGACCGGAGAAGGCATCGGCAACGTCGTCTCGCAGGCGTCGAACGACGCTCTGCAGCAGTTCGTCAACAACATCCTGGAGGGCTTCGGCAAAGCGGTCGTCTCGCTCGGCACCCTCTGGGTGAACGTTCCCTCCCCGGTGACCGTTGTCGACCGGGGAGGCGGCGTTAACGGCGGCGGCACACCGCCCCTGCCGGAGGCGTTCGAGACGATCCTCGGCTACGTGACGTGGGTCGCGGCGGGCCTCGCGGTCATGTCGCTGATCATCGCCGGCGTCATGATGAGCATCCGTCGCCGCCACGGCGACGGCGAAGCGCACATGGGACGCATCGGCGTCATCATCTTCGCCGTCTTCCTGCTCTCCTCCGCCTCCGCACTTGTGACAGGGTTCCTGCCCTTGGCGCTGCACCTGAACGAGTCCTCGAGCACCGTCGGCTGGGTGCAAGGGCAGCTCGAGTGGTACGCCGGAGGACTCGCGATCCTGTCGATCCTCGTCGCCGCCGGCCGCATGGTGTGGACGCAACGTGCAGGCGAGCTGCGCACCCTCGCCCGGTCGGTACTGACGCTGATCGCCGTCGCCGGCGCGGGACTCGTCGTGATCCGTCTCGCCACGCAGGCAGGCGACGCCTTCTCGATCTGGATCCTCAACAACTCCACCGACTGCGACGTCACCAACGGTGAGAGCAACTGCTTCGGCACGAACATCTTCGCGATGATTTCGCTGACCGCAACGTCGGGTATCGGCCTCATCGGCTTGTTCCTCCTCGGCATCCTCGCCGTGCTCATGACCTACGTTCAGATCGCGCTCATGGTGTTCCGCGGCGCGATGCTCGTCGTCCTCGCCGGCATCTTCCCGATCGCCGCGGCCGCGACCAATACGGAAATCGGGCAGCAGTGGTTCAAGAAGACGATGGCCTGGACCCTCGCCTTCATCCTCTACAAGCCCGCCGCGGCGATCGTCTACGCGATCGCGTTCCGGATGACCGGCACTGATCTGTTCAAGTCGGACGGGACTGGACTGTTCCAGATCGTCACGGGCCTCGCGCTGATGCTCATCGCGCTCGTGGCCCTGCCCGCGCTGATGCGCTTCCTCGTCCCCGCTGTCGCCTCCGTGGGCGGTGGCGGTGGCGGTGCAGGCCTCCTGCTCGGTGCGGCCGCGGCCGGTGGAGCGGCGGAGATTGCCAGCGGAGCAATCCGCTCGCGCAGCGGAGGCGACAGCGGCGGGGGCGGAGGGTCGCCCGGCGGCGGTGGCTTCGGCTCCGCACCGTCCGGCAGTAGCGCCTCCGCCGGCAGCAAGGGGTCACCCGCTGCGACTCCGGCCGCCTCCGGTGCAGGCGGCGGCGCAGCAGCGGGCGGCGGCGCAGCTGGCGGAGCTGCGGCCGGCGGTGGCGCGGCAGCGGGCGGTGCGGCGGCAGGCGGTGGTGCCGCAGCCGCGGCAGGAGGTCCGATCGGTGTCGGCCTTGCGGTGGCCGGGAAGGCCGCCGAAGGCGCGAAGCACGCAGCAGGGGCGGTCAAGGCAGCCACGGACGACGCCACTGGCGGCAACGGAAGCGGGAACTGATGAGCACGACAACCCCTACGCGCAGCGCTGAGGCGCCGCGGACGTACGGCAACTGGCGTCGCCCGCAGACTGCGGGACTCGGCGGCCTCGGACAGCTCGCCACGGGCGTGCTGTTCGTCGGCATCCTCTCCTCGATCATCGCGTCGATGTTCTCCGGCCTCGGGGCCGCGCTCGTCGTCGCCGCTATCTTCGGCGGGATCTTGCTGACGGTTTCAGTGAAGGACAAGCACGGGCAGAGCGCCCTCGGAAGGACGGTGAATCGCGTGAACTGGATGCGGACGAAGGCCAAGGGAGCGAACGTCTATCGTTCAGGTCCCGCGGGTCGGGCGAAATGGGGCACGTTCCAGCTCCCCGGACTCGCGGCGGCGTCGCAGCTCTCCGAGCACGAGGACTCGCACGGGCGCCGATTCGCTCTCGTGCACGTCCCCTCCACCAAGCACTACACCGTCGTGATCGCTACCGAGCCGGACGGCGCCGCGCTGGTGGATCAGGAGCAGGTCAACAACCAGGTCGCGGAGTACGGCATCTGGCTCTCCAACCTCGGAGACGAGCCCGGCATCGAGGCAGCCTCCGTCACCGTCGAGACGGCCCCCGACACCGGCACGCGCCTGCGCTCGGAGGTCGAAGGGTCGATGGACCCCGACGCGCCGGAGTTCGCTCGAGCGATGCTCTCGGAGGTCGTCAGCAGCTACCCGGTCGGGTCGGCCACGATCCGCGCCTACGTCGCGATCACCTTCTCCTCCCTCTCTCGCATCGGCGGGAAGCGCCGCAACGCGAAGGAGGTCGCCGCCGACCTCGCCGCCCGCTTGCCTGGCCTGACGACGAGCCTCGCCGCGACAGGGGCCGGCGCTGCCCGGCCGCTCGGCGCTCAGGAGCTGTGCGAGGTGATCCGGATCGCCTACGACCCCGCCGCCGCCGTCCTGATCGATGAGGCCCGCGCCTCCGGGGACGTGCCCGAGCTGTCCTGGACGGACGTCGGCCCCGCGGCCGCTGAGTCCCGGTGGGAGTCGTACCGGCACGACGGCGCCGTATCCACGTCGTGGACGATGACCTCCCCGCCGCGCGGAGTCGTGCAGTCCGGGATCCTCGCGCGCCTGCTCGCGCCGCACCGCGACGTCGCCCGCAAGCGCGTCACCCTGCTCTACCGCCCCATCGACCCGGCCCGCGCCGCGGCGATCGTGGAGGCGGACCTGAACGCAGCACAGTTCAACAGCTCCGCGTCGACCAAGCCCACCGCCCGCTCGACCCTCTCCACCCGCTCCGCCCAGGCGACCGCGGCGGAAGAGGCCTCCGGTGCTGGCCTGCTCAACTTCGGCCTGATCGTCACCGCGACGACTACTGACGCTGTGCACGAAGCGGACGCACGCGCGGCGATCGACTCGCTGACCGCTGCGGCGCGTCTTCGGGTGCGGCCGGCGTTCGGGTCGCAGGACACCGTTTTCGCTGCGGGTCTGCCGCTGGGGCTCGTGCTCCCGCGTCACCTGCGCCTGCCCACCGAAGTGAGGGAGTCCCTGTGAGCCTGATCACCCGCCTGTTCTCCTCGAACAGCGACAACGAGCTCGAGCCCGGCGAGGACGTCCTGCCGGACGGAGCGGTCACCGCCGCGCACGGCGATACGACGGGGGAGGAGCTGACCGGCGACGGCCTGCCCACCGGTGCCGTGTCGTCCTCGGCAGAGCCCGGCACCGACACGACGGCTCCCTCGCGGCGGGCTGCGCGCGGGCAGGGCGAAGCTCCGGCCCCGGTAGCGGCGGTCGCTCAGCGCCCGACGCTCACCAGAGAGCGCACCACCCCGCGCACCCGGCGCCGAGAGGGGAAGAAGATCGAGATCCCGCACGGCGGGAAGAAGAAGAGCCAGGGGACGGCGCTGCGCCGTCCTCTGCGCCCGAGCATCCGAGGGTGGCTCGGCCGCGGCGGCGGTGAGGCCGTCAACGTCACGGCCGCAGACGAGTTCCGCGGGACGACCGTGCAGGTGTGCGGGCTGTACCCGTTCTCGGTCGGGACGGGTACGCCGATGATCGGGGTGCCGCTGGGGAAGAACCTCTCCACCGGCGCGTCCGTCTGCTGCGACCCGATCAGCTGGTTCCAGCGCGCGAACCTCATCAGCAACCCGTCGATGTTCGTGCTCGGCAAGCCCGGCCTGGGGAAGTCCTCGCTGACCCGTCGCATGGCCGCCGGCCTTGCCGGGTACGGCACGATCCCGCTCGTGCTGGGCGACTTGAAGCCGGACTACGTGGATCTGATCGAAGCCCTCGACGGGCAGGTGATCCCCCTTGGCCGTGGCCGCGGCTACCTGAACATTCTCGATCCCGGCGAGGCGTCGGAGGCGGCGCAGCGCCTCCGGGACGAGGCCGACCGCTCGCTCGAGCGGGCCGACGAGCTCGCGCACCAGGTCGACGCGCTCGGCGTCTCCGACGACACCGCGGCGATGATCGCGGAGGTCGGTCGGCTGCGCAAGCACGCCGCGAAGGTGCAGCGCCTCGCGCACCAGGTCCTCGCGGACGCCCACGGCCGCCGGCACACGATGGTCGCAGCGCTGCTGACGATCCTCCGCTCGCAGCCGCCGAGTGACCGTGAAGAGACGATCATCGACCGGGCGCTGAAGTACCTGGACGAGCACCACCAGGGCGTCCCGGTCCTCGCAGACCTCCTGCGCGTGATCCAGGAGGCGCCGGACGAGGTCCGTCAGGTCGCCTTGGACCGCGGGAACATCGAGAAGTACAAGGACGTCACCGAGAACCTCGAAGCCTCCCTCATCGGCCTGACCACCGGTGGACGCCTGGGCGAGGTGTTCTCGAAGCAGACGACCACGCCGATGCGCCGGGACCGGCCCGTCGTCTACGACGTGTCCTCGATCGACGACTCCGAAGGCGACCTCCAGGCCGCGATCCTCCTCGCCTGCTGGTCCGCCGGCTTCGGGACCGTCAACGTCGCGGCCGCCCTCGCGGACGCGGAGCTCGAACCGCAACGGCACTACTTCGTGATCCTGGACGAGCTGTGGCGGGCGCTGCGCGCGGGCAAGGGCATGGTCGATCGCGTCGACGCGCTCACCCGCCTCAACCGTGCGCGCGGCGTCGGCCTGGCGATGATCAGCCACACCATGTCCGACCTCCTCGCACTGGCCTCCTCAGAGGATCAGATGAAAGCGAAGGGCTTCGTGGAACGCTCCGGCATGGTCATCTGCGGCGGCCTCCCCGGCGCGGAAATGCCGCTGCTGACCTCGGCGGTGCCGATGTCGATCGCTGAACAGGGGATGCTCACCTCCTGGCAGGACCCGCCCGCCTGGGACCCCGTGTCCGGGCACGAGTCCGAGCCTCCCGGCCGCGGCCGCTTCCTGATCAAGGTCGGCGGACGTCCCGGTATCCCGGTGCGCGTCGAGCTGACCGCAGCAGAGAAGGAGGTCAACGACACCAACAAGCTCTGGCACGCGACCTCCCGCGCCGGCCGCGCAGCGGAGCCACTGCCCACCGATCCCGTGAACGTCGAGATCCTGCCATGAGCGTCCTCGTCGCACTCGGCGCGAGCTGCGTCGCGGCCGGCGCCGCCGGCGCCTCGATCATCAGCGCGATCCGAGCCCGTCAGCGGACGGCAGACCGCGATCGGTTCCTGCTCACCCTCTGCTGGACCGGCGTCGGGCTCATGGCGAGCTTCGTCGCCTGGGACCAGTGGGACCGGGTGATCGCGTGAGCTGCCCGTCGACGCTCGCCTTCGAGGGCTACCGCTGGACCTGCCAGCGGTCCGCCCCGGGGGAGCACGGCTTCCACACGACCGACCTCCCCGTCTCCTTCGCGGAGCGGGGCCTCGCCGTCCTCTCCTGGGGGACCTCGCACCAAGCACCCGCCAACGACTGCACCCCGCGGTGGGTTGGCCCGATCTACACGGAGGAGTCCGCATGAGCGCCACCGCCAACAACCGCCGCCGCGAGCCCGGCAAGGCCAATAACGACGCCCTGATGCTCGGCGCAGCCCTCGCGGCGATCGCTGCGATCGGCATCGTCTGGGTGGCCGTCGCGGTCGGTTCCAAGCTCGACGGCGTGAACGAGGGCCTGCCCTCGGACCCGTTTGAAATCATCTCGGGCCTGTTCCGCGGCCGAGTGGTGTGGTCGACGTCCGCAACGATGATCGCCGCGGCCGCCGTCGCCGTCATCGTCCTCGTGGGCCTCTGGCTCGTGTGGATGCGCTCGCTCGGACGGAAGAACCGCTCAAGCGTCGACCACGCCGCCCGATACATGGCGACCCCGCGCGACCTGGCGCCGATGATGCGCAAGGAGGCGTTGAAGAAGTCCGCCCGCCTCGGCGTCGCTGAGAACCCCGGCGTCCCGGTGGGCCGGCTGCACCTGGGGAAGCAGATGCTCTACGCCTCGTTCGAGGACATGATGCTGCTGATCGCTGGCCCCCGCGTGGGCAAGTCGACCTCCCTCGTCATCCCCGCAATCATGGCCGCGCCCGGCGCCGTGGTCACGACGTCGAACAAGCGCGATGTGCTCGACGCAACCAGGGACGTCCGCGCCGCCAAGGGCCACGTGTGGGTCTTCGACCCGCAGCGCGTCGCATTCGAGGACGCGACCTGGTGGTGGAACCCCCTCTCCTACGTCACCGACGACACCAAGGCCGCCAAGCTCGCGACGCACTTCGCATCCGGCACCCGGGCGATGAACGCGAAGACCGACGCCTACTTCGACGGCAAGGGCCAAGAGCTGCTGTCTGATCTGCTGCTCGCGGCCGCGGCCGGGAACCGGCCGATCAGCGATGTGCTGCTCTGGCTGACCTCCGTCGAGGACGAGACACCCGTCGAGCTCCTGCACGACAACGGCTACCCGACGAACGCGCGAGCGGTCCGCGGCATCATGAACACCGCCGACAAGGCCCGCGACGGGATCTACTCGACCGCGCAGGGCATGGCCGTCTGCTTGAAGAGCGCCGCGACCGCCGACTGGGTGAACGCCCGCCCCAACGACACCCGCCCGCAGTTCGTCCCGGAGACGTTCGTCACGTCGACCCAGACGCTGTACTCGCTGTCCAAGGAGGGCGCCGGCACCGCCGGCCCCCTCGTCACCGCCCTGACCGCCGCAACCATCGAAGCCGCGGAGGAGCACGCAGCGCGCTCCCGCGGAGGGCGCCTCGCGACGCCGCTCGTGGCCGTCCTCGATGAGGCCGCGAACGTCTGCCGGTGGAAGGACCTCCCCGACCTGTACTCCCACTACGGCTCGCGCGGGATCCCGATCATGGCTGTATTCCAGTCCTGGTCGCAGGGAGTCGGCGTGTTCGGCAAGGAGGGCATGCTCAAACTGTGGTCCGCCGCGAACGTGAAGCTGTACGCCGGCGGAGTCGCGGAAGACGAGTTCCTGCGTACCCTCTCCGAGCTGATCGGCACCTACGACAAGGAGACGACCTCCGCCAGCTACAACAAGGGCGTGCGGTCGACCACCTCGGCGCTGCGGCGGGAGAAGATCCTCGAAGTCGCGGACCTCACCAGCATGGGCCGCGGACGGGCGATCATGCTCTCCTCCGGCGCCCGCGCTGCCCTGATCGACACGGTGCCCTGGTACAACGGCCCGAAGGAGCAGGTTGCCGCGATCAACGCCTCCATCGCCGCTCACGACGCCAGCAGCGGACCCGCGAACGCTGCACCCGTCTCGCCTGTCGTGACGGTGATGCCTCCGCTCGAGGATCAGCCCGGGGCGGACGTCGACGCGGAGCAGAACGTAACTCTCCGGTGCGAGCGATGAGCGACGAGGATCTGTTCGACGTCGACACGGATCCCGTCACGCTGCACCCCGTCGAGGTGGAGGACATGGACGAGGAGGAGGTGCCGGCGACGTACTTCGGATCCGCCGACGAGTGGGTCAGGAAGTTCCTCCGCCCCTCCTACCGACGCCGGGTGACAGCCAAGGGCCAAGCGGCCGGCGATCGGTGGGCGGCTGAGTGGTGGAGCAGCGTCGAGGCGCTGACCCGCATTGAAGCCCTCTGGCGGATGTGGGAAGAGACTCGTACCAGTGCCGGCTCACTGAGCGCCTACTGGATCAACCACCTCGACCCGCACATGCGAGTCCTGCTCTCGCCCACCGGCCCCTTCGCGACGTCGACAGACGAGAACCGGCCCGGCGACATGCTGCCCTACACAGCACCACCGACCGGGATGTTTCCCGAGGACGCACAGAGCTGAGGACAACCAACGGAGAAGGGGCCGAGACGACAGCTGTCGTTTTGGCCCCTTGCTGGTGGACGCTTGCTGACGCCGCACCAGCCCTTCATGCCATCAGCGACGCGGGAGCTAGATGGGCTGGAAGCGTCGAAGCCGATCCTGCCGGAGTCCTGGTCAGATCGAGGGCGTCAGGGGAAGTGAGTCTATCGCCCAGGAGACCGGTGGCAAAGTGACGACGCGATGTCCGGTGTCGTTGACGGTGGTCGCGAGCGGCTGCGGGACGACTCGTTCGCGGTCATCGAGGGTGTTCGCGGGGGAACCAGGGACCTTGACGCCCGCACGGCGGACGAGGAACGTTCAGCGTTGTCGCGGACGTTTATCGCCGGATGGTGCAGAGCGAGCGCACGTCCGTCCAGCAGTCCGCTGACCGTGTGGACGCTGGCGGCAATGCCGTGCTCGCACGGCTGGTCCCCGAGGGTGGTCTGGTCAGCGATGCACAGGCGACGGGGTGATGCTCACCAACCACGACATCGGCGGACACAGCGAGACCTCGCCCAGAGGTGGGGCGGCTGCTTGAGTTCGCCTCGCGGAGCAGTACGCCTCCGTGCTACTCAGCCGCGATCTGCCAAGTGATTGGGCACATGTCTCTGCAGTTACGCGACCACCTCCTGCAGCTCCGCAGTTGATCTCGGCGCCGAGTCGGTACTTCGTTCCGACTCCAGGAAGCGGTCACGGATTGATGATGAGCGATTCCGACGATGGCGTCGGGTCGATGGTGATGTAGCCCATGTCGACCACCACCTCGCGCACTTTGACTACCGCGACGACTGCACCGAGTTTGTGTTCGCCGGCATCGCCGAACATGTAGAAACACCACGGTGACGCTCCAGAGCCGAAGCGGGATCGAGAACGGATCCCGCCGAATCCGGCTGCTCGAATCGTCGTCGCCCACTGTTGGGTCAGGGCGTAGTCGGACCTCGGGGCGGAGACGTCGCCGGGAACGATGCCGAAAGCTGAGGCTTTTCCGGCCGTGAAGTCGGCGAATTTTGTGGAGGGGACCGCAAGGGAACTCACGCGGCGACCTGCGACCGCCGTATTTGGGAGCGCGAAAGCCCCGGCGAGGACATGCCCGAGTGACTCGCGGACCGCGATCTCACGTGTCGACGCCATGTTGAGGGTGCCCAGGGGAGATTCGAGATCGAATCTCCCCTGGGCACTTGAGAAGTACCAGGGATCGTTTGACTTGTGGTGAGCCCGATGCAATCGCAGCCCCGCTCCGTGCCTGTGTGACGGAAACTGCGACAGATCCGCGTCCGGGTCAGGTGGTTGAAGTGTGCTCTCAGATCTCCCCATGAGGGACATTGTGCCAAGCCTTGGCATCGTCTGCGGCAACATCCATCAGGTCGAGGATCTCGTCGGTTTCCCGTGAACCGATGACGTCAAGCGCTGTGCGTCCGCCGAACTGCTCAATCGGAGTCGTCAGCCAGTACGCGATCGTCCAGCCGTCCTCTCCCGATGCCAGGAGAATCTGCAGGACCTTACTGAGCTGGGGGTGTACCCCACCGGTTGCCTGGAACTGAAAGGCGGGGAAGAGGAGCTTTCCGTCCGAGGTCTGCACACGGAGGAGGCGGTTGCTCTTCACTCGCTCGTTGACGGCCTGACGCGAAACGTTCCCGAGCACGGTCATGACCCGGTCGATCGTGTAGAAGGCTCCGAGCTGCGTGTTGACGCGGTTGGCTTCACGCATCCCTGCGAGGGCGGACGACGCGGTGGCGTCCAGCGCGTCCTGCGAGAAGTCCGTGATGGCCTTCGAGGTGACGAGGTCGTCGACGGACCGGCTGAAGCGGTCTACGAGATCCTCTTTGTATCGGTCGATTGCGGTGCTCATAATTTCCTCTCTGCTGCGAGTATACCCCAGCGTCAAGGTCCGTCAAGGCTTGATCTGCGTCAAGGTTCAGCAAGGTTATGGACAGCGTAGTACGTGCTCGCGACGTCGACGCACGCCCAGACAGATGGGGCACGGCTGACCGAGTGCGCCGCCCTGCGCTTCCAGAGCGACACCGGGACGTGCACCGCAAACTGGTGCCGGCGTCCCTGGCCTGTTGTGCGGCCGTGACCGCAAAGTGCTTTAAAAGCGGGTCTGCTGCCTACGGTCGTTTCCAGGCGATGTAGATCCGGGTACCACTGCCTCCCATGCGTGGGTGTCGACCGAGGGATCGGAAGGCTTGGACGACGACCAGGGCGGTGGTCCAGAACGCGGTGGTCAGGATCTTGTCGATGAGGGAGTGGGACCAGGTGAACCAGCTGTCGGTGTTGCCTGTCGCTTCGAAGAACTGCATCGCGCCCGATCCGAGGAGTAGGGCCAGGGAGATGCTGTTCAGCCAGATCGGCGCGGGCTGGGTGAGGGAGTAGCGCAGTCGTCCGACGCGTCCGAGGACGTGCACGCGTCCGGTACGGCTCTCGGTTCCGTCCTTCGCGACCTCGAGGACATCCTCACCGGTGGGGACCAGGGCGACCTGGTCGCTGGCGAGGCCGCGTCGGATGGATCGGTCGTTTGCCGCGACGACGCGCAGGGCGACGAGCGCGCGTTCGGTGGCGGCTTCGAGTCGGTCGATGGACTCCGAGCGGACGCGCACGTTCACCCGGTTGCGGAACACGGTCACGAGTCCCCAGCAGCCACTGCTCCCGTCGTGCAGCGGGATGATGCGGTCGGCGTCCAGAGAGTTGAGCAGGATGTCGTGCTTGATCTGGGTCAGGAGTACCAGCACGTTGATCGCGAGGAGCTCCAGATGCGGGTGCAGCGGCAGCTGATCGTCGTTCTCGATCATCGCCGCCGCTTCCGAATGACGGAGGCCCTCCGCGTCTCGGTCGGTGGTGCGGGCGAGAAGGAGCAGACGGCCCAGTTGCTGGGTGCTCAGCTGCTCTTCCGGGTACCAGATGGAGGCATGAACCCGGGCGAGGACCTCCTCGACGCCGTCTTCGGTGATGACGGGCGCGTCGCCTTCGCGACGAAATTCCAGGCGTACGAGCGTCCTCATCGGAACCTCTCAGGTTGGTGAATCACGTCGAGACCCAGGGGTCGCGAAATCACACTACGAGCGCGCGAGGGTGACCTCATGCTGGCCGGGTGTTCACCGTGTGGGCGACCCCGCGTTCTGGGCAACCCCGTGCCGAGTCTGTCCGAGGTCGGCGAATGGGTGGTGCCGGGGGAGATCGAATGCCTAGTCGCCCCGAGGACAAGCAGCTGCACTCGACGCTCGGGACGTGCGGTCTCGTCATGCAGCCGCGGACGGCCACAATGGCGGAATTTGACGCTGTCATCGAGCAGATCAGGACGATCCCGGTCGTGAGGGACACACGGATGAGCCGGCTCTGGCACTCTCTCGCCGGGCAACCGGAGGAGCCGGCGAAGCCGGCCCTGGTACCGTCCGGCTGAGACGGCACCTGCTACCTCCGCTGTTCCGACGATAAATATTGGTCAAACTGAGTCAAAATGACGATTTTGCGTTGCGTTTGAAAGTTTACCGGCTATTGTGGAGGTGACCTAGGAGGTCCCCATGACGATCGCCCCCCTCTCGTTCGGACAGCCGCGGTGCTGGCACCCTGCCTTCTCGGCGTCTGAGCTGATGACTCTTCAGACGGCGATCCCTTGGGGCATCCACGAGGCGCAAGCTCGGACCGGACGCGCGAACCGGGAGTACGCCGATCCCGACGATGAGCTGTACGTCTATGGCGTCGGGATGTCGAGGGCCGTTCCGAAGGACATCAGGGTCGGCCTCGTGGGGGAGGCGAGCTTCCGCGAAGAGCCGATCCCGCGCTCGTCCCGGAAGCTGATGTTCATCGGCCAGGGACTCATCTTCCCGATCCGCGTGGGCGAAAAGATGAGACGGAACACCAACCAGCTCTATCTCCCGTCTCTCTCGCGGACGCGACGAGCCGCCTTCGCGGAGCACAGCTCGCGCCGGCCCGAGCTGACCGATCTGACGCTCTTCGACGACCCGGCGGACGCCAATGATGACGCTGCTCGCATCAAGGACGTTCTCCATCACATCGAGGAGGACGAGGACCGTACGGAGCTGTTCGTCGCCTTCTACAGCAGCTCCCCGAGGGGAGTGGGCCAGATCATGTGGGCGCCGGCGCGCTTGGACGGCAACTACCTGCGATTCCTCGAACCCGAGACCTTGACCTTCCGCAAGGTGCCTCAGACCAGCGAGCCCGCCGCGACCAAGCCGCAGCCCGCGGAGAGCTTCGCGGACGCCCCGCGACCTCGCACCACCGTGAAGCTGCGCACTTCGAAGCAGCCCGACCAGCAGGACCAGTAATGCCCACAGCACCCTCCACCCTCACCGCGACAGACGTCGCCCGCGCCTTTGACCCCTCGCGTCTCGAACAGGCACGCCGCTTCCGCGCCATGACCAAGACGGACGTTCACCGCCTCGTCGGCGTCTCTGCCGCGGCGGTCGGCCAGTACGAGCGCGGCGAGATCGTCCCGCGCGCGGAGACGATCACCGCCCTCGCGTCTGCTCTCGACGTCCCCATCTCGTTCTTCACTCTCGGGCGCCCCGCGGTGCGGGTCGAGGTCGCCGAGGCCTCGTTCCGGCGTCTGCGTTCCACCACCGTGGGTCAGCAGCAGCAGGCCACCGCCTACGCCGAGCTCGTCTGGGAACTCAGCCGCTACCTCGAGCAGTTCGTCGAATTTCCCGACGTCAATCTCCCGGACTGGGCGCACACGGAATCAGAGGATGCACCCGACCCAGTGAGCGCCGCTCGCCTCATGCGTTCCTACTGGCACTTGGGTACGGAACCGATCCCGCACCTCGTCTACCAGCTCGAGCAGCACGGGATCCTGACCGTCCTGTTCTCGATGAAAGAGGACGAACTCGACCCAAAACGCAAGATCGATGCGTTCTCCATCAGCTCGCTCCCTCGACCGATCATCGTGCTCACCCCCGACAAGGCCGACGATGTCCTCCGACACCGCTTCTCGGCCGCCCACGAACTCGGTCACATCGTGCTCCACCACGGACGCCACGGCAGCGACACTCAGATGGAGCGCGACGCGGACGCGTTCGCGGCCGAGTTTCTCACCCCGCGCGACACGATCCAGAACGAGCTACCCCGCCGAGTGAACCTTGCCCGCCTCGAGGCGGTCAGCCAGCGGTGGGGGGTTTCGATTCACTCCCTTCTCTACCGCTGTAAGGAGCTGGAGTTCATCTCCGAATCTACCTACCGGCGCGCTTGGATCACCCTCAACACCGTCAAGCCCACCGCTCAGCCGATCCGGGACTTCCCGGGGGAGAGGCCGGAACTGATGAGGAACGCGCTTGCCCTCCTTCATGACGACGGCACGTCCATCGCGGCCATCGCGGAGGCCCTGCGCGTGAGCGTGAAGATCATCCGCCGCCTCGCCGACATCGATGAGCCTCCCGCACCCCGCCTAAGCCTCGTCCGGTCCTCGGACGATGCGGACCGCCACCGGGCGGATCCGATCACCACCGATCACGAACAGAAAGGAGGAACCACCATGTCGAACAGGTCAAGCATCTCCGGACGCTACATCTCGAACGCCGCCGCCGCGCGTCACCCGCGCACCAGCGTCACCGAGTCAGGAGCGAACCGCACCAGCGCAACGCAGCACCGCAGCGCAATCACGGGGCACTACATCACCCCGGCTGCCGCCGCGCGTCACCCGCACACCAGCATCACCGAGAACAAGAAGTAACACCATCCAAAGGAGGGCTCGATCTCAGTAGACGTGAGATCGAGCCCTCTTTTCGTTGACGCTACCTGTTCTGTCTCAGTCGCGCGACGCGCACGACGAGGAACTGACGGTACGAGCCGGCCCCAGCTTGAGTCAGGGCGTCCAGGCCGTCTCATCCACCCAGGGTCGTCGGGCGAGCTCGCTCAAGGTCGCCAGAGCCGGCCGAGCATGCTGCGCTCGAAAATCGAGCCAGCGGTCTTCGACGTGAGGATCCGCGAACTCGGCGCCGACACGCACCGCCCCGCGACCGGAGTGAACCTCGATCGCGTCCCACCCTCCTTCCGACTCCGCGAAACGGAAGGAGAGCTGCTCCCAGGTCGGGTCGATGTAGATGACCGCCGCCTGATCGCGCGAGGTGAAGGGAGTTCCGGAGAGGTCGCTGGTCGCGGTCCCGTCCGCGAAGCGTTGCTCGCGGTACCCCATCCGCCGATCTTCGAGGGCGAGTCGCATCGCGTCCTTGACGTTCTGCTTCGGTCCGTAATCGCGGATCGCCGTCAAGTAACTGAAATCGGCCTTACTGCCGTCGACACGACGGATCCAGATCCCGGTCGCGTCAGGGCGAACGTTAAACCGGTCTCCCTCGCTGGTCAAACCGATGAAGAAGTAGTCGATCCCCACACCGATCTTCACGTCGGCCTCGTGATGGATCTCGACCAGCGCACGCAGCTGCGCGTCATGCTCCGGATCGGAGATGGGGTCGTGCACACGATAACGAGGATCGTGGAGGATCGCCTTGAAGTGTTTCTCCGCGGCCGCTCGAGTGGGCCATTGGTAACCATCCAGGACGACCGGAATGCCTCTTCCCATCAGAACCCCCTTGATCAGATGGCCCGAGCCTAGCCGTCGTCATCGGAGGTGGCCCGAGCAGGTGAATGCGACACTCGAGGACATGAACGACGCGATCACGTGGGCACCGACGGGAACGACGAGGTCCCGCAGGAGGCGCCGACCCGACTTCGACGTCGACGAGGGGTTCATCGCCTCGTAGTCGGATGAGAACACCGACCTGGATCTGCCCGCCTACGAGTGGAGGTCGTACTCTCGTGACGATCAGGACGTCGCGCGCCTGGAGCTCATTGGCACCTCCCCGCGCCGAGTCATGGCGCAGGGCTCCGGTAGCTGTCTCCGGTGGAAGGCGGCGAGGCAGGAGTTCGTGACCATATTTTGTGTCGGCAGCCGGCATCTCGGGTGCCCGACCCATCCGCGCCCGAGGAGCAAACTGACATAATCTCGATTATGAGAAGCGGCATTGGGAAGCGCCCGGGGGAGCGCGCAAGCCCTGTACCGCCCTCGACGGGCTTGCGTACCGTCGCTGACGACCCGCACCACTCCTCGAGGCACCGGACCGGTGCAGAACAGGTAACAGCACATGACTCGCGAGCAGAACATCGCCTCCCAGCAGGCCTTCGGTGAGGCGGTCAACGCCGGCGACTTTGCCGCGTTCGACGCACTCGTCGCGCCCGACTCGGTCGATCACGACCCGGCGCCCGGCCAGGCACCCGGTCCGGAGGGATACGCCGCGTTCTTCGGCGACCTGCGGACCGCGTTCCCCGACATGGCGCTCGAGGTCGAGAAGCTCGTCGCGGACGACGACAGCGTCGCTTTCGCCTACACGCTGACCGGCACGCAGACCGGTGTGTTCCAGGGCCACGCGCCGACGGGCAAGTCCGTGAAGATCCGCGGCATGCAGATCAGCACCTTCGTCGACGGCAAGCTCGCCGAGCGCTGGGGAAGCAGCGACGAGCTCGGCATCCTCACGCAGCTCGGCCTCGCACCCGGCGCCTAGCCGGCGTGACTCCGGCGGGTTCCGAGGCTCGTGTGCATCCACACCTCGGAGCCCGTCGGGCGGAGTGTGTGCGAACAAACTGACATAACGTCGATTATCGGATACGGCGAGAGGGCGGCACTAGCTGATTGCCGGCTCGCTATCTCGAGACGTGAAGTACGCGGTACCCCTTCCGCAAATTTTTCTGCGTTTCAAGGACTTCGAACCGACTTCAAGAAGCGGGCGGCTCGGGTCACCGGGTGCCGCTTAGCAGGCGGCGAGTCGTGCAGCATCGCCGGAGAGGTTTCCGACGTCGCCGAGGAACATATATATATCATTTCCTGCCCTAGCGGCGCACCTTGAGAACGGCTCCGCCCTTGAAGAGCGCAATAAACAGGTTGTCCCCTCTATCCACGGCAATTCCCATAGGTCCGCAAATGTGGGATAGAGCGGGACCATTGACCGTTGGCCCCTTGCAGTTGCCATACATGTCGGTCGAGGCGCCGGCAGCGACGGTCAGCATGCCTGACGCGTCAACTCGTGTAACCCTGTTATTGCCATAATCAACAATGAAGATATTCCCTTGGCTGTCGACCTTGACGTCGCTGACGCCGTTAATTCCTACCTCGGTAGCTCTCTTGGGCAGCGCACCATCCCCAGTCCCTGCGAGATTGAGATCTCCAGCGACCACCTGTAGTTGCCCATTTGGCGTGATCTTGACAATCACGCTTCCGTTGGCGAGTGCAGCGTAGAGATTTCCGCTCGCGTCGACATCGATCCCACGCACGCTACTATCACCGAAGACTGCGTCAGTAGCTGAACTCGAAAGAGGTGTCCAATCAAATATTCCCTTGGCCCCCGCGACACGGGAAAGCTGCCCCGCTGGCGTGATTTTGAGGACGTACGCGCCAGTGGATGCGAAGACGTTTCCCGCCGAATCCACCGCGATTCCACTAGGCGTTCCACCGAGGCCAGTGGAAAGCGCGTTTCCGGACGTTGGCGGATCACAAGGCATATAGTCGCCGGGACACGTCGACGTGCCGTTTCCTGCAATAATCGACAATTGCCCCGCCGCAGTGACCTTCACTATGTGGTTGGTGGTGCCAAAGTATACGTTGCCCGCGGCGTCGGAGTCGAAGTAGCTCAGCCCGTTGAGTGGGCTTTGTGTAGCGCGGCCGGGTCTCGGTTCGCCCATCTGGCCATTACCCGCAAACGTCGTTACAGTTCCATTGGGCGTCACCTTCTGTACGATTTCTTCATTTGATCGGAGATATGTATTGCCGGCCGGGTCTACGGCGATTCCCACTGGATAGGTGAGACCTTGGGCTATGACCTTCATTTCGGTGTCCCAGTTGCCGCCGGGTTCCTCGTGGATGCGCCCGTTTCCGTCCAGCGAAAATATCAGCTGTAGAGGTGCCGATGTTTTACCGCCACTTGTCACGGAGATGATGTTGACGGTGTAGAGCACGCCGGGCTGCATGAGCGAGAACGTGGCGGATTGCCCCGCGCTGCGCAGGTAGGGCGAGATGGGGTTCGCGGAGATGCGGTAACCCACTACGCCCGGGCTCGGTGAGGCATCCCATTGCACGGTCACGAGACCGACCGCACTTGCGCTGACTCGGGCGTCGCTGGGCGGTGCGATGTACATGCCGACGTAGATCTGCACACTTCCCGCGATCCCGTCGGAGTCCTTTGCGGAAAGTTTCACCACCCTGTCACCGGGCGCGGTGCTCGAGGCGGTGAACACACCGGTGTTTGAAATTCGGTCGCCGCCGGTGCCTCCGTTGAGAGACCAGGTCACGGGCTTCGTTATGCCGTCGGAGCGGCTTGCAACAGCCGTCACGCTCGCTCCTGGCGGGATTTGGTAGTTACTCGCTGATAAGGCGTATGCGGGCTTCGGCGTTCCGTTCAGCGTGACCGAGGGTAGATGAGCGGTTGCGACGTCGACGGTGGTCCGCCCCAGGTCGTAGTTGAGTATCGATAGAGCTAACGATGCTGTCAGACTCAGCTTTGGCTCGAGATTGAACCAGGGGTCCACTTTTGATTGCACGGTCATGAACAGAGCCAGCCTTGCTGCCATCGACGCTTCGAAGAAGTCGTAGATTAGGACTTTGGCTTCAACACCGAGGGTGACGGTGCCCTTGAACTGTGCAGTGAGCGCCGAGTCGGGAGCGCCAAATGCGTCGAAGTGAGGGCCATCGGTGAGGTCAATTCCGACGACTTGACCATCTTTTGATGAATAGCTCATCCCCGACCCGAGGGTCATGCTTGCAGAAAGAGAGACCGTCGCCGCTCCGTCAACTTTGAGAGTGATGGGGATCTGAGGTCGGATCGTCACCGGTACCGTCCCGATCATGAACACGATGGGGTGAGGAAGCTGGATGGTGCCGAGGTTCCATTGACGAGACGCGGAGACGGAACCGCTCACGGAGGCTGTGGTCTTGATGGACGCGCTCGCCCTCGTAGTGAGTTCACCATCCTTCACCGAGAGTCCGGTGCTGACCGAAGGCGTAAGACTTAGAGAAGCTTTGAAGGCCCAGCCGCCGCAGATCTTTCCCCCGCCCGATCGCTCGGACCCCGAGCAGGTATTTGCGCCACTCTCCCTGAACTCGATCGGGAAGGTCTGCGAGAGCGTCGCGCCGACCTCGGTGCCGGAACTAGCCATGACACCTGGCCGGTCCGGCCGGAAGGACGAATCCGCCCGCAGGTTCGACTCGGTGTCGACCTGATCCACAAGCTCCACATTCGCGTCGAGGGTGAAGCTGTCGAAGGCGTCGGCGAAGTCGGCGGACGTCGTTGTAACCACGAGTCCGTTGCCGAAGGTGTCGATCGAGACCACCTCACGCATCGTTCCGCTCTCCAGCAAGGGGCCGGGCGGGATCACAACGATGTCGCCGGCACGCAAATCTGCAACATCTGAGGGCGCTGGCAGGGGCCAGGTGAAGGTGTCCTCCTCAACGGTAAGCAGTGCCACCGCCGACTCGTCAGTGAGCACGATTGTTTCGGCTTCAAGGGTGATGGTCGGGGTCACGGCGTTTTCAGACGTCCAAGGTTGACCAGTACCAGCGGAGTTGGTCGCGCTAATCGAGAAGAAATAGTACTGCGAGCCGTCCAGACCCTCCACAGTGAAGGTTGTCTGAGACGCATTCAACGAGACTTTATCGGCGGCAGCGTCGGAACCGATCACCCATGTGCCGTCCTCCGCGCGCGCGGCTTGCTGCCAGCCGACAGTGTAACTCGCGATCGGACTCCCTCCATCGTCTACGGGGGGTGACCAAGCGAGCTCGACAGCGCCGGATCCGTCGGGAACGGCTTGTGCCGCTATCGGTACGTCCGGCGTGTAGATGTTAGAAGCCTTCGCTGTGCCCTCGGACGGCTCTGAAGGGCCGACGACGTTCTTGGCGACGGCCCGTACCGTGTATTCACGATCGTTGGTGAGCCCCGCGAGGATGACCGAGCGGTCGTCGACTCCAGCAGTGGCACTTGACACGACCACACCGTCGTCAAGGGCGCTGATCACGTATCCGTCGACAGCAGTGCCGCCGTCGTAGGCGGGGGCAATCCAGCCCACGGTAATCGTACCGTTTCGTCCGATAAGTCCTGAGATGAGCGGGGCCTCAGGAGCTTGCGTGGGCCATGGAACGACGGGCGTCGATGGGGGCGAGATGAGCCCGAAACCGGACTCTAGTTCGGCCTGGACGGTGAATCGGTAGATGACTCCTTCGCAGAGCCCGGCGAACATTGTCGATGAGTCGCTCGCGGGTACCTTTTTCGAAAGGGGCGATGCTGAAGCACACGCGACAGGGACGCCTTCGCCTTCGGCGGTGGCGACGAGCCGATACCCCGTGAGGTCGTCACGTGCGTCGGGGAGCCACGAGATCCAAGCTCCAAGGCCCAGGGGAAGTGACTCGACGATCAATGCACGATCTGACCCTTCTGGAACTGGCAAGGCAACCTCGACCGGGTTGCTGGCGAGCGTGGCCGTCGAGTAACCAGCTTTTGATCCTGTCACGGTAACGGTCAACAAGGCGCCCGCGTCGGCCAGCACGATTCGATAGCCGGAGCTCGTCGCACCTGCGATAGGCGTTCCGGAGCGGTACCACTGATACGTGAACGTCGGGACCGGGTTCCACGTCCCGGGGTTGGCAGTGAGGGTCGACCCGACGGTCGTGGCGCCGGTGATCGTCGGGACCGGTGCGGTTGTGAATGCGACGGGTGTGGTGGTGATCGTTGCGGTCGGGGCGGACGTCTTCGAGGTGGTGGTGAAGCCGTCCTTCGTTCCGGTGACGGCGACGGTGAGCGTCGCGCCGGCGTCCGCGGTGACGAGGGTGTAGGTGGCTCCGGTCGCGCCGCTGATGACGGTGGTCCCCCGCTTCCACTGATACGTGAACGTCGGGACCGGGTTCCACGTCCCGGGATTCGCCGTCAACGTCTCCCCCACCGTCGTCGTCCCCGTGATCGTGGGTGTCGGCGCAGCAGTGAACGCCGTCGCCGCGAGAGCAGGGGCTGCGGGTAGTGCGGTCAGAACGAGCGCAATGAGCAGCAGCATTGCAATGCGGGCACGCGAGGAGAGCTTGGGCAGCACCGGAGACCAATCGACGATGTGACAGAGACCGCGACATCGCTCGGGAGGACGGAAGAGGAGCAACCCATACCGCCCGGTTGAGAAGCCGCTCATTATCTCCACAGCCTGAACCAGTCCGCTATCACCAAAGCGGGGACAGAGAGGTGAAGACCACGCCCGCGCACTCCCGCGGCAGGACGCGCGCTCGGGAGGTTTCAGCCCTTGCGTATGTCTGTCAGGCGGCTTCGGGCGGCTGGTTATCGGGTGGGAAGAACGAGGCGGGAGGCGAGGTGTAGGGCAGTGGTTCGCCGGCTTTGTTCTCGTCGAGGGAGAGCGCGTAGGGGCCGGCGGGTGAGAGCAGCATCGCCATCTGTCGGTCGCAGTGGCTGATCCACCAGTCGCTCATCCCGGACCCGCCGTGGAGGCGAGCTTTCTCCCACGAACGCTACAGCGCCTCGATGCGCGAGGCCGCCTCCTCGCTCTTCCACCACGCGGCCTGCCTCGGACATTGATTGGAGCAACGCAAGATACAACTGCATCGATGCCGCGGCACTCTGCTGCGCCGAACCGCGCTCCGTCAGCATTGGACGCAGGCTGACGCAGTCTGACCTCTGGCCACGACTTCGCCTCTTGCCTCAGCGGCCGGGCTTGGATCGTTCGATTTGAGCTCCCTGGCCGCGGCTGCCACGAGTTGAGGGGACACGTGCGCGCTTTGTGGGTTCCGCGCCGCGGGCGGGAGTGGCGAAGGATGCGTCGACGGTCATCCGCGCGTTCACCTGCTCCTCCGGCACGTCCTGAGCCTGCATCGTCGCTGCTGTGTGCGCACGGCGCTCGGCGCTGTCGTACGCAAGGTCCCCTTCGGACCGAGCCGCGACTGCGCGCCCCTCGTCAGCCGACGCTGGGACGTTGTCGGGGTCGCGCGGCGCACTGCTGTCGTCGCGGTATAGGGCGACTCGAGCCGTAGCGTCCGCAGCGAGGCTGCGCAGCTCATCCGAGCTCTGCGTCGGGGTGCCGCCGGCTTCTGCGTCGCGGTTGTACTGCGCGGCCTGCTGCTCGAGCTCATCGGCACG
This sequence comes from Rathayibacter sp. AY1B7, assembly GCF_002932735.1. Taxonomy (NCBI): domain Bacteria; kingdom Bacillati; phylum Actinomycetota; class Actinomycetes; order Micrococcales; family Microbacteriaceae; genus Rathayibacter; species Rathayibacter sp. AY1B7. The sequence goes on along the minus strand of NZ_PSWK01000034.1, from coordinate 12,148 downwards.
TTGCGCGGAGTCGATCGGGATCTCTGACGACGCGACCGAAGAGGAGGCGTCGTAGGCGCGGTCGAGGCGGTCGGCTTCCGCGATCATCACCTTGGCCTCAGTGACGTCGCGCTGAGACTGAGCCCGCTCGGCGTCCGGGGCGGCGACGGTGAGCCCGTTGGCCTGGTCGGCTCGCCACTCCTGCACAAGCGCCGCGCGGGAGGCTTCAGCCACCGCTGGTTCCGCCGGCTGCGCGCGGCCGTTGTCATCGAAGGCGACGGCTGTCTCGACGCGGTAGTCCTGGTAGCCGACCGGATCGTTGGCGCGCTTCCACTCCTCCGCGGCGCTCAGCTCGAGTGCGGGGACGTCGCCGGCTACCGCCGCGCGGTAGTCCGCGATGAGCGCCCGCTCCGCCGAAGGGTTGGGCTCGCGGATGTCGCCGACGGGCATCGTCAGCCGGTCTTCGTCGTGGCGGTGGTAGCCATCGGGCGCGGCAGTGGAGGCCCACTGCTTCGCGAGGTCCAACTCAGTCGGAGTGTCCTGGGCGATGCCCTGCAACGTGGCGATATCGACGCCGTAGCGCTCCTTCGCCTCCGACGCGATCAGTGCGCTGGCAGACGCGATCTGCGGGTCGACGTCCTTCCACGCGGTCGCCGTCTCCGCGACACGGGCGACGTCGCGCACGGTCGCCTGATCCCACCACTGGGGATCGTTGACGACGGATACTGCCTGTCGCGCAGCTGCCCGTTCGCCCTCGTAGCGGGCGGCGAGCTCGCGGGCCTCGATGGCGCTGCGCTGTTGCGCTTCGCGCATCGCTTCCTGGTACGCGCGGGCCAGCTTCTCGCCGAGCTGGATCGCGATGGTGAGGGCGATCCGCGCGGACGAGTTGATGGACTCTTCCACGCCTCCGTCGTCGTCAGCCATAGTGATTCCTCCCCTTCACTGGTGTCGGTCTAGCGGTCGTGTCCGTCGCGCTCGCGCAGCTCGGCGCCACGCTGCGGGGCAGCGGTCGTGGTGACGTTCGGCTCCGCCTTCGTGAGCTTCGTCGGGACAGGAGTCCCGGTCGCGAAGCTCGCCTGCACCGTCTCGCGCGCGCGGCGGGTGTCCTCGGGCAGAGCTTCCCAGGCGTTCTTCTGGATCTGCGCGCTGTAGCCCTCGTGGACCGTCTTCAGTTGGTTCCGGATCGTCCCGGCGAGCTCGCGGGTGCGGCGGGCGTCGCCGGCGGCTTGGTGGGCGTCCATGATCGCTCGCGTGGTGCGCACGATCTGGCGCAGCAGCATGGCCTCTTCGGCGGCCTTGTTCCGCTTCCCGGCGGTCGCGAGGATCAGCATCGTCGTGCCGGCCATCGACGGCATCCCAGCCGGCCGCGGCGTCGACTCGCGCGCACGCAGATGCGCGGAGCGAGCGAGGGTCCGTGACGCTTCGGCCAGCGGCCCGGGTGTCGGCTCGAGGCGCCTCGACCATGCGGCGTAGGCACCTGATGCTTCGCGGGCTGCGTGTGCCCAGGTCGCGCGATCGGAGGGGTCCACTCGACTTAGGTAGTCGTGCAGCCGCCCCATGTCCTCCGCGTAGGAGGAGTAGAGGTCGCTGGAGATTTCGGTCGCTTCGCGGCCGGGTGCGACGGGCTGGTAGCGCCACGGGTTCTTCGCTGTCGCGCGCCATTCATCGACTGCTGTCTGCGCGGACTGTGGTGAGTCCGGCCAGCCTTTCCGCAGCTCCGGGAGAGTGAGGTCCCGGGCGAGCTTCCCGCCGCCGTGCCACACCACCGGCGCGCCCTTCTCGGGGCGCAAGGCGACTGAGTAGCCGGCGACGACGTCGTCGCGGCCTGCCGCGTAGCGCGGGCGGATGAGCACGCCTGCCTGGCGCATCCGGCGCACGAACTCCGCCTCGTCCGCGGATGCTGATGCCGACGAGCGGACCGCGCGCTCGAGCCGGTGAGCGTCGACCTCGACAGCGCCGCGGCGCTGCGCGGATTCGCGTGCGCCCGGCTGCACGCCGCGCTCCCCCAGCTCACGTTCCGGCGCGTGCAACGGTTCGAGCCCGTACTCCTTCTCCAGCTGTCGGCTGACCCTCTGCGAGAGCGCCTTGTCGTACGCGACGTGCGCCTTCGTCCCGTCGGCGCGCACCGCGGAGACAGCGATGTGGATGTGGTCGTTGCCGTTCTTCGACAGCCCGTGCCGCACGGCGATCCACCGGCAGTCGGCCTTCCCGGAGGATTCGCCGGCGAACCCCATCCGGTCCACGAAATCGGTCGCTATCCGTCCCCACTGATCATCGGTGAGCTGCCCCTCCTCCGCACGCAGCGAGAGGGAGCAGTGCCAGACATCGGCGGCGACGCGCTTGCTGCCGATCTGCTCGCCGGAGTCCTTGTCGAACACCTGTTCCTGGCGGGTCACCTCGACGCCGAAGAAGTTCTTGTACTCGTTCAACTCCGCCGCGATCGCGGCGGCCTCGGCCTGATCGAGGACGCTCTCCCCGTGCATCGCCATGATCGCCGGGTCCCCCGCGATCAAGTGCTGCTCACGGTGCTCGTTCGCGCGCCCCTCCCCCGCGAGATAGCGCACGAGACCGCCCATGTCCCCTCCGTACGTGACGTTCGGGATCACTGGCCGGCCAGTCGTCGCAGCGTCTCGTTCACCCGAGGCACCAGCGCCCGATACTCCGCGGCCACCTGCACTGCTTCCTCCGGGAAGCGGCCCTCGGTGTTCGCGAACCGAGCGAGCTGATTCATGTTGCTCGAAAGACGCCCCATCAACGTCCGCAGCTGCATCAGCTCCGAACCGACCGACTTCCACTCCACGTCCGAACGCACCTGCGGATCGATCGCCGCCTCGAACATCAACCGCGGCACCGTCACATCAAGAACCTCGGCACGGGCACGCAACATCGCATCCTCATCCGGGGACACCCGCACGACGTACCTCTTCTCCCGACGCTGCTCCGGCGGAACGTTCGGACGACGCTTCCGACCGAACAACCGGCTCGACTCCGTCATCACATCCCCGTCCTTCAGCCCAGCGCAGCGAACCCGCCAACCAGCGGGGACCATACGACCAGTATGCGTACCGGCCCAGCGCAGCGCCAGGCCGGCAAGCAATTTAGGGCACCTAAGTTGACAGCTTGCTCCTCAAACTACCTCTGCCATGTATCCACACCGCTGCTGTTCCGCTAATCGATCCGACGAGCCGAATCAGGGATGGCAGTCGCTCCGCGACTCGATTAACCTGGGGGAATGGCAGACAAGAGAATCGACCCCGACACCGCAGCCGCCTCCGCACGCGAACTGCTCGAACGATCCGTCGAAGAACGGGTCGCAGCAGTGCGCTCCCTCGTCGCGGCGACCAACGACGTCGACACCGCAGACCAGGCAGCGAAGGACGCACGCGACGCGCACAGCAAGGCGTGGGACGCGGCGCTCTCATCCGGGTGGAGCGATAAGGAACTGCGCGCCACCGGAGCCCGTGCCCCTGGCACGACCGGCGCCGCTCCCCGCGCCCGACGCTCGACCCGTCGCGCAGCGGAGGAGACGCCTGCCCTGGCCCCCGAGCACAACGGATAATGCACGACGAGACGCGCACCTACGCTCGCGCGCTGCTCACCAACGCGGTGATGTCCGACTCTGCCGACACTGCGGACACCTGCGCCCGTACCGCGCGCTCGCTCGCGCTCACTACCCTGCGCGACAACGACGACCTCAACCTCCCCGGCCACACCGGAGAGAGGGAAAGAGCATGAACCCTGCAATCGATCCGACAGACGACGAAGTACTCGCAACTTTCCAGGAGCGCGTCTACCGATACCAGTCCTACCTTGAAGAAGCTGCAGCCGACCGGGCGAGGTACCGACGAGACATCGTTGAACGCGATCTGATGGCGCATACCCTCGATCTGGTGGTCTACGCGACAAACTCCATGACTGAGATCCATGCGCTCCTGCTGGCGAAGGTGACCTACCCTGACCTGCGTACTGTCTGGGACCGCTACTTCGTTGTGCACCTCAGCGCCGTACTCGAGACGTTCCCGAAGCTTGCGCGGAAGGTGGTCAGGGAAGCCGATCGCCTTGCGGGAACCGGAAACACGCACGTCGATGCCGGCGCCCTCCGCCGCGCGCACGCCGAGTACGGCCGAGCCGTACGACCGATGAACAACAAGCCATTCAGTGACGAGCTGCGCCGCACACGCAACAGCGTCGCCGCGCACCACATCACCGCCGAGAGCGGAAACATCGACGGTCTAGTGCAATGGGTCAACGACCACGCGTCGTCATCCGCCGTCAGCACTAAGTGGGCCGACAACCCCGTCATCATGAACTCCCTCCGATGGTCGGATGCAGCGGTGAGGTTCGGACACTCCGCCTTCCAGCTGCTGAATGCCGATGCCCTGCCCGAGATTTCCGCCAGCGAGTACCGCCAGAAGGTTGCCGCGCTCGACAACGCCACTCCTACTAAGGGTTCGTCGCGCGCAGAGGAAGCGTGACCTCCACCGTCCGAGCGTCCGTCAAATCGGTCCGCTCCGCTGCGCGGTACACCGTCGATCGGCCCACACCGAACTGCTCCGCCTGCTCCGCTCCCGTGTAGTTCCCATCCGCTCGCCTGTAGCGCGTCCGTCACGTCCGGCCGTCCATCCGACGCGGCACTCTGGCCTCCAAAGCGAGACCGTCAAGAGCACTCCGCGTCCCCTTCGGGGATGACCCTCCGGGTCACACTTGACGGCCTCGCCCCTCCGGCCAACGCTCTGCTTATCGGATGGATGGCCTCAGAGAATGGACACCAGCAGCAGTGCAACCGACACGACGGGACACCGCATGACCAGCGCACATCTGGGCGACGAGCTGCACGCCTGGGCGGCCGGCGACAAGGGACGCGAGGCAGCGACGGAACTGCTCATCCGCGCCGGCCTCGCGAACGCGGACGCGCCCTGGATCCTGCACGACACCGGGTGGAGTGTCTACGCGGTCGACTACGACCGTGCACTCCACGGACACACCGGCCTCACGAGCGCCGACGTCGCGATCCTCACCCTCGCCGCCGCCCTCGCGGAAGGCACCCACATCTCCATCCGCCACGTCACCCAACAGCTCGACTACGAGCACGCGCGACACGCTCTCACCGCGATCGCGCACGCCGCCGGCTACCACCAGCCCACCCGCACGACCGACAACACGGGACCCATGCTCCGCATCGTCTAGCGACCGCCGCTGATGTCTCAGCAGGCATTCCAGGAAGCAGCTTGGGTCTCGTGCTCAGAACGTGCCGGCGGTGGAGAGCGGCAAGCGCTCGAACTGTTCAACTCCGAAATCGTCGTCCCATCGGAGCCCGAGGACGTACTTCCGAGCTCGGCTCGGCGCGCCGGGACGAAACGTGAGGGGCATCCCGGCAGGAAGCACCGGCACAGGAATCGTGACACCTGCCGGCCGCGGCCGTCGCCCGCGGGTGAAGACATCAACGCGGAGGTCGTGGACTGGTCCCGGTCCGCGGTGCTCGAGGCTGTAGGCGGCGAGATCCGGCTCGTAGGTCACAAACCATCGCGCCGGCCCGTCCCTGTGCACTCGCCTCGTCGCCATCCGGTTCAAGAAGCGTTGTCCGGCGCGACGATTTGCGGCACTCGCCTTCGGAGTCCTCGCGGCGTCGGCAGCCTTTTGGTCAGCCCGCCGATCCAGCAGCTTGTTCAGTCGGTAGAAGAGGAAACTGACCATGCCAACCGCCGCAGCACCGATCACCGCGCCGGGCGCCTCAGCGAGGCTGCGCACCATGTCCTCGATCACGTTCACCACTCACCGCCGACCTTGAATCCCATGTTGACGACTCCGCGGTTCGCCGGGTCCGACGGTACCTTGGACTTCCACGCTGAGCGTGTGTCCGGGTCAGAGAGGCCGCAGGTGCAAGAAGAGGACTTTTCGCAGCAAGTCTCGGGAGTAGACCTCCTGGCTGCCGATCTTCGTCGGCTACGCCTGAAGGCGGACAGCCCGACACTGGTCCACCTGGAGCAGCTGACGGGAGTCTCTAAGTCGTCGCTGTCAGACGCTTTCAAGGGCAAGCAACTGCCGTCCGAACGGACTCTCGACTGCCTCGTCCGCGCACTTGGCGAGGACCCGTCCGCGTGGCTCGACCGGCGCACCCGGCTAATGTCCCCCACCACCAAACCGCTTCGTGCGCGCAATGAGCCGGCGTCATCGAACGCTGGTCCGCAGCAGCGTGCATTGACTCTTCGCGGGGCCGTGGTTCTTGCTGTCGTAGCGTTCGGGGTGGGCGCCGCAGTCGCGACCGGCATCAGTGCCCTTGCTGATCGCCCTGAGGCAGTGGCTGCCACCGAGCCGGAGCCGGGAAGCCCGTCGGTGCTTCCCGTCGAGAACGGCGTCGACCCCGCAGCGACCTCCTGCTTGGACGACGCCCGACCGGCCGCATCGGAGACACGCATCGAGAGCGTCCTACTCGAAGTCATGTGGTCCGACCGCTGCCAAGCCGCATGGGGTCGGATCACGCGATACGACAACCAGAGCTTCAACAACAGCGTCCACATCGAGATCTACCCGCAGAGCGCTGACCGCAACAACCACCGGCAGGAGTCCACCGTCGAAGGAGTTCAAAGCGCCTACACCGCCCTCGTCGTTCGAACAGATCCCAACACACGCATCTGCGCTCACGGGAGCATCACACTCGACGGCGACACCATCGACGTAGGCAATGCACTCTGCACCTGACTGAGAGACCGGAACGAGCGCAGCTCCAACCCGATCGCTCGAGGACGCCCGTTCAAGGCCGTGTCGACCTCGACACACCTGCTCAGAGCGCTGGGACCCGTCGCAATGCCCCGCCCGCGTCCGCTTAGCTCGATGCGAATGTTTTCCAGCTTCTCCGGAAATGACGGATCTTCCAACGACGACCCAAGAACCGTCCCGTGCCTGCCACCGTCACGTCGACGGCAGATCGCCGGCTCATCGAGGAGGTAACACCCATGAAAGTTTCCCAACGTCTGGCCTCACTGGGCGCAGCCCTCGCGCTCGCAGGTGGTCTCTCAGTCGCCACCGCAACTCCCGCTCTCGCAGCCGACTACAACGTCAGCATCGCCAAGTACTGCGCCGACAACGTCAGCAGCGGCACCCTCGCCCCCAGCCAGGCCACCAACATCAACAACCGCTGGGACGGTTGGCGCTGCGGCACTCGCTATGGCGCCGTCGGCGTCAACGTCTCCCTCGCTTGCCAGCAGCAACACAACTCCCGCGCCGTCGCCGTCACCGTCAACACCAGCGCCAGCGGATGGCGCTGCCGCTACTAGCCCGACACCACATCCATCAGCACATCAGGGCCGGCCGAGCGCGCAACTCGGCCGGCCCTCCGCCGTGCCCGTGACACCACCGTGGTACCCACGTGCCGCCCCGTGGCCGGGATCGCTCAGAGGTGCTTCTTGAGCCACTCAGTGGTTGACGCCCTCAGCCCACGCCAACTGCCCGCGCCACTGAGCTTCAACACCAGGACCTTGTCGTTGGCATCGAGGTACTTCGTGGCAGCGTCCCTCACCTCATTGCTGCTCTTGTCGGTGACGATCACCCATGTGCTCTCGAGCGCGTGTGAATAGGTACCGTAGGACTTCAAGTGAGCAATGAGCTCGTCATAGTTGCGTCCCGGCGCAGACAGGTCGTAGCTCACGAGGTAGCTCGTCATCGGTTCCTCCATCGGGCGCGTTGAGACAAGTCTTCCAGCATCGCGACGCCGAGCATCCCCGACGCGCGGTCCTGCCTGCGCACCCCGCAGGATGCCCCCTCCCCTCGACGTTCACACCAAAGCGTCGGATTGCGGTACACCCCAACGCAACACCAGTGACACCCAGCGACGCGCGTAGCATTAGGGTCGCTTCTCCCTCTTTCGCTACACATCTGTGTCAGGGTCTAGGAGTGACGCAACGAACGCAGACCGTCGGCTACGTCCGAGTCAGCACGACCGACCAGAACCTCGATCGGCAGATCGAGGTGATCGGAACCGTCGACCGGATCTTCGAAGAGAAGGTCTCCGGCGCTACCCGCATCGACCGACCCGCTCTCGCGGACTGCATCCGCTACGTCCGAGACGGCGACCTCGTCCGAGTCGCATCGATGGATCGCCTCGCGCGCTCGCTGCGAGATCTCCGCGACGTCGTCGACGAGATCGTCGCGAAGGGCGCCTCCGTCGAGTTCATCAAGGAACAACAGACCTACGGACCCGGCGGCGACGATGCGCTCGGGCAGCTGATGCTGCACCTGCTCGGCGCATTCGCCGAGTTCGAGCGCTCCCTCATCCGAGAGCGGCAAGCCGAGGGCATCCGCATCGCGAAGGCCGCTGGAAAGTACACGGGCCGGCAACGCCGGCTCGACGACGACCAGGTCGCTGCAGCTCGAGCGGACATCGCCGCCGGCGTCCCGAAGGCAGCAGTGGCACGCAAGCTCGGCGTCGACCGCACGACCCTCTACCGAGCGCTGGCACTCCCCCAGCCCGACGAGCTCTCCAAGATTGAGCTTTAGAGCGGCGTCAGAACGCCTGCTTGTCGAACCCCTCCGGAGCCGTATTCATCGGATCTACCCACTGGCGGCCGGCGGCGACCGCGCGAGCCAAGCTTTCGAGGCCGGTGCCGAAGTAGCAGTACCCGTGGGTCGTCTCGACCTGCTGATGCGGTGGCATCACCACGAGGCGCCAGTTGAACAGCATCTTCCACACCTCGACCGTGAAAGTCTCCGTCTCCTGAAGCCGGAAGCCGTTCTCCGTCCGCACGATTCGCTCCTCCGCGAAATCGGCCTCCGAGCGCATCCGCCGCTCGAGGTCGTCGAGCACCTCGGCTCGGGTGCGCAGCATCGCCTTCTCATCCACCGTCCCAGTGTCCCGATAGCCGCCCCGTCACCGGACATCTCATCGGGCGGGTCTTACGGGACACTGCAGCCCGCGCTCCTGCGCGGCCCAGTCTGCTCGCCGAAGTGGCGCGGTGAACGACCCCCATACGGGACGCCGCCTGCCGACGAGAGATCCGGCTCAACGGTCTCGACGACGCACTCTCGACACGCGTACAGGGATTCCAACTCCGGGCTTCGCTGGCATGTACCCGTAGTTGTCCGCCCACAGCTCCGGCTCGCTCGCGCGGTCGATCCAACGCAGCGAGTACACCCGACCCCGGACGTCGACCGAACCTCCGAGTAGTTCATCGAAGACCGACTCATCACCCAGCTCGAAACCGTCCTCGTACGGCGGGCCCACGCGCGGATGGGATTCATCGAAAGCAGGCTCATAGAAAAACGTCCACGCGATCCCCCATCGCGGATCACTCAGCTCCCGCCTCCACCACGGGCCGCTGGCCGCGAGGTGAGCACCGACCTGCACCGAGAAGTAGCCCGCTAGCTCACCCTCGAATGACGCCTCAGCGACAGCCTCGCGAAACCGCTCGAGCTCAGGACGCAACTGCGGCGAATCGCGCTTACTCGAGTGGAAGAACATTCGCTGACGGTACTGCGCCGAATACGCCACAGCCACCGGGCTGCTCAGTGGGTGACCGGCCACCCATCCCCTTTCGGGACGCGCGTGGTGGGTAGCGTCCGCCCTACTCTGACGGGATGGAACTGCGGACCGCGAAGACCCTCGGCATCCTCGCGATGGTGATCGGCACCCCAGTCGCCCTCCTCACCCACACGATCGGCTGGATCCAGACCGGCTGGGACCCGGCCGCCGTGCAGTGCCAGCACAGCGAGTACCCCGACGGGATCGACCTCTACTCCAGCCGCGTGTCGGGCGAGAAGATCCTCTACCCGCTCGGCCTGTCCTGCACCTACGCAGCCAGCGAGACCTCACCAGGCATCACCATCCGTCACTACAGGTGGGACGCCACCGCCCTCTTCACCGCAGCCGCCGCACTCGCTCTCGCGGGAACCGTCGTCGCGCTCAGAGCCGAACGCAAGCAGGAGCTCATCACCGAGTCGAAGGAAGAACGAGCGACGACATAGCGCAGCGCCCCCTCTGCCGGTCAACGATCCCGTAACGGGACGTTCCTGGCTCCAGGAGCGACAGTGACGTCACCCTCGATCTAGCGCCGGTTGCACGACGCTGATGAGAGCCAGCACGATCACCACGGCGGCGGTGACTGTTGCTGCCATGAGTGCTTGGCGAGCGGGCGAGTCGAAAAGCCCCGGCGCTTCGTCCGGCTCTAGGTCAGCGGAGTGAGCGCCCTTGGACGCAGCGGCGCGGATGGAACGGCCCTCCTGTTGCCCTTCGCGCACGCTCCTCTCAGGAGGAAGCTGGTGACGCAAGCTCGGGTAAGCCGTTGCCATGATCATGAGTGGAACGAGGACGACGAGAACGAGTGGTTCGTCCCACAAGTCGGGCCACGTGTTCAGCAACACGATCGCGACGACGACGAGCAGTAGCGCATAGGCGGATGCGTAACGCAACACCCGCGAACTGATGGACACGTGCTCAGTATGACGGCACGGCACGACCACCAGCCGACCCTATTACTGGTTAACAACCGCGGCCGAGAGGAGGGTCGCCAGACAGCAGGTGAGAAGCCTAACGATTCGATGTGGACCTGGCGCGCTCAGGAAGCAGATTCTCGGCGCAAGAGAATCTCCTGCAGGTCATGGATGCTTTGTAAGTCCGGGGCACGCCTCACCGTGTTCATGTAGGTAGCGATTACCGCGAGCGGCGCCGTAATGACGAGCAAGCCGACGGAAATCGGGGTAAGAGCCTGCGTGGAGGGGCCCCCGAAGAAAAGATTGCCCAGCAGCAGGCCTCCCGCGAGACCGGCCGCCAGACCGAAGTCAAAACTGGCCCGCGCTCGTCGACGCACTCGACGGCACACTGCCGTGATCATCTCTTCCAACTCCGCGCTCGATCGGTCATTCAGGTCCACGCGCGGAGAATACCCGCCTGAGACCTAGCGCGCTTGCCACTCGCCAGCCAGATCCTGGCATCGCTGAGCTGACGCCGCACGCGACAGCCCGGCGGGGGGCGGTGTCGCCCTGCTCTCGGCCGCGACGCACAGCGCGACTGAGATCAACACCCGCCGGCAGCGGCCCATTGAACGATCTCCATAAGGGTCGAGGCGGTGTCGGGTGGGAGACTCTGCGGTAGTTTCACGACCGAGGGTGGTCATGGTGGAAGTGCTCAAGGGCTCGAGCCTGCTCGCGTCGGGTGTTGTGATCGCCGTGATCTGCTCGCTGTTGCAGTTTCAGGCCGGCGTTCGTGCAGATTTGAATCAGACAGGGGGCCAGCTCAGCCCAGTCCTGCTCGTGGGAATTCTGATCGGATTTGTCGTCTCAGCCGTCGGCGCGATTCAGCTGTTCCAGTGCTACGAACGGTGGGTCACCGCTTCCGCTAGCCGCCGTGCGAAGCCTGCGGACCTGGTTCCTCGGCGTAGGTGAGGTAGCACCGCACGACCGCGTGTCCCCCGCCACATGCGCACCGCTGGGTGCTACGTGAGACGCTGGGTGCTATGTGAGACGCTGACTGCTATGGGAATTCTTGCGAGTGTGTTTGGTGCTGGTTCCGATGAAGAGGCGGGCGCGGCGCTGTCGGGATCGGACGGTCTCGTCTGCGACATAGATCCGACCGGACTCTGGGAGCTCGAAGGCATCCTGACCTCGACACCAGCGCTCGAGGTTCCCGCGGCGCAGTACCAGCCGGTTGCGGCGACCGATGACTACGAGAGCTTCGTCATCGCAGTCAGCACCGGCCTGGGTGGCGCGCTAGACGCCGCAGGTGAGACGGGTCGTGCCGCCGCAGCGCGGCAGTGGGAGGATGCGTCGTCCGAGCTCGAGGGATGGTCACCCGAGCAGGTGCACCGCCTCGTCGAGGATCTCGCTTCGACACTCGCCTCAATCGCCGCGGCCGGTCAGCGCCCCTACCTGCGGGTGAGTGTCTGATCTGTGAACTGAGCTGAGTCAAGAAGTTACTCCGCTGGGACATCAACTAGATGAGGTGGAAGGTGCGGCGTCGGCTCAGTGCCCAGACGAGTGCGCCGGCGAGGAGCACCGCGCAGGTCAGCCCGGCGACGTGCAGGACGAGCGACGGCATTCCGTTCTCGGGGAGCAGGAAGCCGTACGGCACCCACCCGTCGGTCGCTCCGCGGACGAGCACGACGACGACCCAGACGATCGGGTAGGGCAGGACCACCCACAGCCGGCGCCAGGAGAGCGGTCCGCGGTCGGCGAGGACGAT
>NZ_PSWK01000033.1:0-37089 GCF_002932735.1 Rathayibacter sp. AY1B7 | reverse complement strand
CGAGACCGTCGAGGTCGGCGCCGAGCTGGTGCGCATCGGAGACGGCTCCGGAGCCGTCTCCGATGCGCACCAGCTCGGCGCCGACCTCGACGGTCTCGTCCTCCTGGACGAGGATCTCCTCGATCACTCCCGCGACGGGCGACGGGATCTCGGTGTCGACCTTGTCGGTCGAGACCTCGAGCAGGGGCTCGTCCACCTCGACGCGGTCCCCGACGTTCTTCAGCCAGCGGGTGACCGTTCCTTCCGTGACACTCTCTCCGAGTGCCGGGAGGCTGACGGATTCGCTCATGAGCCTGTCTCCTTAAGACGCTTGTGTTTCGATGTCCAGCTTACTGATGCGGAAGCGGCGGGTCGCCGCACCGCAGTGGTTCTACAGGGCGTGCAGCGGCTTCCCGGCCAGAGCGAGGTGCGCCTCGCCGAGCGCCTCGTTCTGAGTGGGGTGCGCGTGCACGAGGGGCGCGACGTCCTCGGGATGCGCCTCCCAGTTCACGATGAGCTGAGCCTCGCCGATCAGCTCGCCGACGCGGGCTCCGACCATGTGCACGCCGACGACCGGGCCGTCGACCAGGCGCACGACCTTCACGGAGCCGGTGGTCCCGATGATCGTGCTCCGGGCGTTGCCGCCGAGGCCGTAGTCGTACACGGCGACGCGCTCGGCGCCGTACTCGGCGATCGCGCGGGCCTCGCCGAGGCCGACGGAGGCCACTTCGGGGTCGCTGTAGGTCACCTTCGGGACGTTGACGTCCGAGACGACCTGCGGGCCCAGACCGGCGATCTCCTCCGCGACGAAGATCCCCTGCTGGAAGCTCCGGTGCGCGAGCTGGAGCCCCGGCACGATGTCGCCCACGGCGTACACGCCGGGGACGGAGGTCTGCAGGCGCTCGTCGGTCAGCACGTAGCCGCGGTCGAGGCGGACCCCGGCCTCCTCGAGGCCGATGCCCGCGGTCACCGGGCCGCGGCCGACGGCGACCAGCAGGATCTCGCCCTCCACCGTGGCGCCGCTCTCGAGCGACACGGAGACGCCGCCCTCGCTCTGCGAGACCGACGCGACGCGAGATCCCAGCTGGAAGGCGATGCCCCGCTTGCGGAAGGCGCGCTCCAGCTGCTTGCTGACGCTCTCGTCCTCGTTGGGGACGAGGTGGGGGAGGGCCTCGACGATCGTGACCTCGGCGCCGAACGAGCGCCAGACGCTCGCGAACTCGACGCCGATCACTCCGCCGCCCAGGACGACGACGCTCGCGGGCACGTGGTCGAGCTCGAGAGCCTGGTCGCTCGTCAGGATGCGGCCGCCGATCTCGATCCCGGGGAGGGTGCGGGAGGCGGACCCGGTGGCGACGACGACCGACGCGCCGTGGAGCACGTGCTCACCGACCGTCACGGTGCCCGGCGCGGTGAGGCGGCCCTCGCCCGTGACGACCGTGATGCCGCGCGAGGACACGAGGCTCTGGAGGCCCTTGTACTTGCCGGCGACGACGCCTTCGCGGTAGCGCGTGACGCCCGCCATGTCGATCCCGGTGAAGCTCGAGAGCACGCCGTACTTCTCTCCCTCGCGGGCGCCGTCCGCCAGCTCGGCGGCGTGCAGCAGGGCCTTGGTGGGCACGCACCCGCGGTGCAGGCAGGTGCCGCCGAGCTTGTCGCGCTCCACGAGCGCGACGCTCATCCCGAGCTGCGTCGCCCGGAGGGCCGCCGCGTACCCGCCGCTGCCACCTCCGAGCACGACCAGGTCGTAGCGCTCTTCCGACACCCAGTGACTCCCTCGCGACGTGCGGTCCCGCTTCCCGGCCGACCGGCTCCGGCGCTGAGCGCCGAGCGGATCGGGAGGGGGGACGAGGCGGGATCTCCCGCCCCGTCGACCCTACTACGCGCTCGCGAAGCCCTCGGCCAGAGCGATCAGCGCGCGCACCGAGACCCCCGTGGCGCCGGCTCCGGTGAAGCCGTAGCCGCCGCCTCCGTTACTCGAGGGGCCGGCGATGTCGAGGTGCGCCCACGGGATCGTGGTCGCGTCCTCGCCCTCGCCGCGCTTCCCGACGAACTCGCGGAGGAAGTGGCCGGCGAGGAGCATGCCGCCGGCGGTGTTGCCCGGCTTGACGTTCGCGATGTCGGCGATGTCCGAGTTGAGCAGCGGTCGCAGCTCCGCGGGGAGGGGCATCTGCCAGAAGGGCTCTCCCGCCGCGCGGGCGGCGTCGAGGACGCGGGAGACCACCTCGTCGTCGCCCAGAGCGCCGACGGTCCGGTTGCCGAGGGCGACCACGGAGGCGCCGGTCAGCGTCGCGACGTCGATGATCGCATCGGGCTGCTCCTCGCTGGCGGCGACGAGGCCGTCGGCGAGCACCAGTCGGCCCTCGGCGTCGGTGTTCAGCACCTCCACCGTGGTCCCGCCGCGCACGGTCAGCACGTCGTCCGGGCGGATCGCGGTCCCGGAGGGGAGGTTCTCGGCGATGCAGAGCCAGGCGGTCGCGCGGAGCGGGAGGCCGAGCTCCGCGATGGCGCGCACGACGGCGTACACGGTCGCCGCGCCCGCCATGTCGGTCTTCATCCCGATCATCGAGGCCGGCGGCTTGAGCGAGAGTCCGCCGCTGTCGAAGGTGATGCCCTTGCCGACCAGGGCGAGGTGGGTGCTCGCGCCCTCGGGCGCGTAGGCGACCTTCACGAGGCGGGGCGGGCGGGAGGAGCCGCTGCCGACTCCGAGGATGCCGCCGAACCCCTCCTCCGCGAGGGCCTCCTCGTCCCAGACGGTGACCTCGAGGGGCAGTCCCTCTGCGCCGGTCTGCACGGCCTCGGCCAGCGTCTGCGGGTAGAGGTGCGACGGGGGAGTGTTGACGAGGTCCTTCACCGTGCCGACCGCGCGGCCGAGCACGAGCGCCCGGTCCAGGACGGCGGGGTCGGCCGACTCGCCGCCGCCCAGCAGGACGACGTGCTCGACGGGCGCCTTCGCCGCGGCGGCGGTGCTGCCGCGGAAGGCGGTGAAGGAGTAGGAGCCGAGCGCGGCGCCCTCGGCGACCGCGGCGAGCGTGCCGTCGGAGCCGGCGGGGAGGGAGAGTGCCACGGAGGCGGACCCCGCGAGCAGGCGGACGGCGGCGCCCGCGGCGTTCCGCAGCGCGGTGTCGTCGGGCTCCGCCGAGCCGAGTCCGACGAGCACGATCACTCCGGCACGGACCGAGGACGGCACGCGCACGAGCGTCTCGGCCGCGCCGGTCGCGCCGAGCGCGCTCAGCGCGGGGGCCAGCTCCTCGAAGCCCTCCGCGCCGACGAGCCGGGGACCGTCGGGTCCCGGGGCGACGCCGAGGACGAGGGCGTCGGTGTCGATGTCGGAGGCGGGAACGGTCGAGTACTCGAGAGAGGAGAGGGGCATGGCGGCAATGCTAGGCGCTGTTCGCTGAGGGCTCAGCGGACCCGGCCGGGGCGCCGGGACCCCCGTTTAGACTGGACGCATGCTGGATCCGGAAGACCTGTTCGAGATCGAGGGCGACCTCTCCGAGATCCCGCGCGGGCTGCACCTCGTCGCGGGCCTGACCGGCTCGGCCGACGCCGGGGGAGCGGTGGGGCAGCTGGGGGAGTACCTCTTCGAGACCCTCGAGCACCGCGGGGTCGCGGTCTTCGACCAGGATCAGCTGCTCGACTACCGGGCCCGCCGCCCCATCATCACGTTCGACCAGGACCACCTGACGGACTACCGTCCTGCGATGCTCCGGCTCTCGCTCGCGCACGACGAGCTGCACCAGCCGTTCCTCCTGCTCACCGGCTTCGAGCCCGACTTCCAGTGGGAGCGGTTCACCCGCGCGGTGGTCTCCCTCCTCGAGCGGCTCGACGTCGCCTCGACCACGTGGGTCCAGGCGATCCCGATGCCCGTGCCGCACACCCGGCCCGTCGGCGTCACCGTGAGCGGCAACCGCGAGGACCTGATCGAGGCGATGTCGGTCTGGAAGCCGCACACGCAGGTGCCCTCGAACGTCCTCCACCTGCTCGAGCTGCGCCTCTACGAGCGCGGTCTGACCGTGGTCGGCTTCGCGCTGCTCATCCCCCACTACCTGTCGGACACCGAGTACCCGCAGGCGGCGGTCGCGGCGCTCGAGAGCATCTCGGCGTCGACCGGCCTCATCTTCCCGACAGACCGCCTGCGCGAGAGCGGGCGGGAGTTCCTCGGCAAGGTCGACGAGCAGGTCGGCGGCAACGACGAGCTGCAGAAGCTGGTCTCGGCCCTCGAGGCGCGGCACGACACCTACATGGAGGGGACGAGCCTCCGCTCGCCGCTCACCGACGAGGACGGCTTCGTGCCCAGCGCCGACGCGATCGCCGCCGAGCTCGAGAAGTTCCTCGCGATCCGCCGCCCGGGCGAGGAGCCCACCGCCTCCTGAGCGGCCGTAGGATCGGACGAGTGCGTGATCGTCGAGCCTGGTTCGTCTTCGGTGCCGGAGCGTTCGCCTACCTCGTCGCGGTCCTGGACCGCACGACGCTGGGCGTCGCAGGAGTGGACGCCGCGGAGCGGTTCGGGGTGGCCGCCGCCGTCCTCTCGTCGCTCGCCGTCGTCCAGCTGATCGTCTACGCCGGGATGCAGATCCCGGTCGGGATCCTCATCGACCGGTTCGGCCCGCGGACCCTGATCCTCTCGGGCACGGCCCTGATGATGGCGGGCCAGGTCGTGGTCGCGATCGCGCCGGGCATCGGCGTCGCGATCGTCGGGCGGATCCTGCTGGGAGCGGGGGACGCCGCGATCTTCACCTCCGTGATCCGCCTCACGGTCACCTGGTTCAGCGGACCGATCGTGCCGCAGCTCTCGCAGTGGATCGGCAACATCGGCCAGGTGGGCCAGATCCTCTCCGCACTCCCGTTCGCGGCGATACTCCACACGTTCGGCTGGGAGCCCGCGTTCCTCAGCGCCGCCGGCCTCGGGGCCGTGTCCTTCCTCGGCGTGCTCCTCCTGGTCGCCGACGTCCCGCCGCGCACCGAGCCGATCACGGTGGTGCCTCCGACGCTCCGGGCGACGATCGCGCAGCTCGGAGTGAGCCTGCGCCGGCCGGGGACGCAGCTCGGCTTCTGGTCGCACTTCGTCACGCAGTCCTCCGGCACGGTCTTCACGCTCCTCTGGGGCTACCCCTTCCTCGTCTACGCGATCGGCCTGCCGCCGACCGTCGCCGCGCCGACCCTCACGATCGTCGTGATCGCGGGGATCGTCGTCGGGCCGGTGCTCGGCGTCCTGACCGCCCGCCACCCCATGCGCCGCAGCAACCTCGTGCTCGGGATCGTCTCGGCGATGGCGGTCGCCTGGACCGTCGTGCTGCTCTGGCCCGGCATCCCGCCGTACTGGCTCGTGGTGCTGCTCCTGATCGTCGTCGGAGCGGGCGGCCCCGGCTCCATGATCGGGTTCGACTTCGCCCGCACGTTCAACCCCTCGCGGAGCCTCGGCGCGGCCAACGGCGTCGTGAACGTGGGCGGGTTCCTGGCCAGCTTCACGATGATGTTCGCGATCGGCCTGATCCTCGACGCACTGGCCGGTCCCGGTGCCTCCTCCGAGCAGACCTACTCGCTCGAGCACTTCCGCCTGGCGTGGTGCGTGCAGTACGTGGTGGTCGGCGCCGGAGTCGTCGGACTCGTCGTCGCGCGCCGCCGGACCCGCCGCCGCCTGGCCGAGGACGAGGGAATAACCGTGGCCCCTCTCTGGGTTGCACTGAGTGACCGGATGCGCCGCGGCCGCGCGGGGCGCTGACGGTCGTCCCCGTCGATCCCCCCTTCTGCAGACGCGATGTCCCAGCGGAACGGCCCGGATCCCGCCGGATCGAGCCCCACTCGCACCGCACCGCACGGCTGCACTACTCAGACGTGCAATAATTGTCAATAGGACCCGTTCGGGTCGAGGAGCACCAGGCCCACGTCGGGCGTGCGACGTCCTCGACTTGACATGGGTCCTCGTAATGCCCACCGACGGACGACGCCTTCCCGCGCCGCCCGCCCCCGGGACGCAACGGATGGAGAGGTGCCGCCATGGCCACCAGAGCTACCAAGACCGCAACGCTCGACGCCGTCGACGACGACGTGACGACGACCACCAAGAAGCCCGCGACGCGCAAGCCCGCGGCGAAGACCACGGCGGCCAAGACCACCGCGGCCAAGACGACCCGCTCGCGCGCCACGACCAAGGCCGCCGCTCCCGCCGACACCGAGGAGGAGCCGACCGACGCCGTCGAGCCCGACGAGGCGGCGGAGGAGGAGGAGACCGAGGTCGTCGCCGAGGACACCGAGACCGACGCGAAGGACGACGCGGAGACGCCGGAGGCCCCGGCCGCCGCTGCCGTCGCCGCTCCGGCCGAGCCGCTCCCGAGCGGTGCGCTCGTCCTGTCGTTCGGCGGAGAGGACGACGAGGTCCCGGTCTACTCGACCGCGATCACCGGTGCCACCGCCGACCCGGTCAAGGACTACCTGAAGCAGATCGGCAAGGTCGCGCTCCTGAACGCGGCCGAGGAGGTCGAGCTCGCGATGCGCATCGAGGCCGGCCTGTTCGCCGAGGACAAGCTCGCCAACTCGACCGACCTCAGCCCGGAGCTCGTCCGCGAGCTGCGCTGGGTCGCGAAGGACGGCCAGCGCGCGAAGAGCCACCTGCTCGGAGCGAACCTCCGGCTCGTCGTCAGCCTCGCGAAGCGCTACACCGGTCGCGGGATGCAGTTCCTCGACCTCATCCAGGAGGGCAACCTGGGCCTCATCCGCGCGGTCGAGAAGTTCGACTACACCAAGGGCTTCAAGTTCTCGACCTACGCCACGTGGTGGATCCGCCAGGCGATCACCCGCGCGATGGCCGACCAGGCCCGCACCATCCGCATCCCGGTGCACATGGTCGAGGTCATCAACAAGCTGGCCCGCGTGCAGCGCCAGATGCTCCAGGACCTGGGCCGCGAGCCCACGCCCGAGGAGCTCTCGCGCGAGCTCGACATGACCCCCGAGAAGGTCATCGAGGTGCAGAAGTACGGGCGCGAGCCGATCTCGCTGCACACGCCCCTGGGCGAGGACGGCGACAGCGAGTTCGGCGACCTCATCGAGGACACCGAGGCGGTCGTCCCGGCCGACGCCGTGGGCTTCACCATGCTGCAGAAGCAGCTGGAGTCGCTGCTCGACTCGCTCTCGGAGCGCGAGGCCGGCGTGATCCGCATGCGCTTCGGCCTCGGCGACGGCATGCCGAAGACGCTCGACCAGATCGGCGACACCTTCGGCGTGACGCGCGAGCGCATCCGCCAGATCGAGTCCAAGACGATGGCCAAGCTCCGCCACCCGTCCCGCTCGCAGTCGCTCCGCGACTACCTCGAGTAGGCCGGTGATCCGCTACGCGCCGGCGGTCCTCCTCGGGAGGGCCGCCCGGTTCGCCGCGCGGGTCCGGAAGCCCGGTGGGGGATCCGCTGTGCCCGGACTCGTGGTGAACCGCGTCGCGCCCGGATTCCTGCCCGCGGTGCTCGACGGGTTCCGGGACGGCCTCGTGGTCGTCACGGGATCGGCGGGCAAGTCGACCACGACCAAGATGCTGGTCGCGGTGCTCCGCGCGCACGGGCTCCGGGTCTTCACCAACCCCTCGACGGCCAACATCGCCCAGGGGCTGACCTCCGCGCTCCTGGAGCGGGCGGACCTCCGCGGGCGGATCGACGCCGACATCGCCGTCCTCGAGATGGACGAGGGTCACGGCGCGCGCCTCGCGCCCCGGATGCGCCCCCGCGTCGTCCTGCTGACGAACGTGGTGGTCGACCAGATCGACCGCTTCTTCGATCCGGCCATGGTCGCCCGGATGCTCGGCACCATCGCTTCCCGCGCGACCGGTCCCGTCGTGCTGAACGCCGACGACCGCCACGTCGCCGATGTCGCGACCTCCCTCCCCGACGAGCGGATCCGCTGGTACGGCGTCTCCTCCTCCGTCCGCGACTCCGCGTCCGGCGGTCTCGGCTACGCCGCAGAGGCGGAGGCCGGGACCGACCGTGCGACCACCGTCGTCGAGAGCACGAAGGGAGCGGCCGCGCGCATCATCAGCGACGGCGACCCGCTCGAGGTCCGGCTCCCCGCACGGGGCGTCCACTACGCGGTGGACGCCGCGGCGGCCGTCTCCACGGCCCGCGCCGTGCTCGCCGAGCGCTTCGACCCGGCCCTCGCCGCCTCCGCGCTCTCGAGCATCGACCCCGTCTTCGGGCGGGGCGAGATCGTCACCGTGCGCGGCCACGAAGTCGAGTTCGTCCTGGTTCAAAACCCGGCGAGCTACCGCCTGAACATCGCGGAGATCCCCGAGGGGACCGAGCAGATCATGCTCGCGATCGGCTCCGACGTCCGAGACCCCTCCTACTTCTGGCCCGTGGACACCTCCGTGCTCGGGCACGTCCGTGTCGTCTCGGGGTCGAAGGCGCACGAGGCGGCGCTGCACCTGCGCTACGACGGCGTGCGCGTCGACTCCGTCGACGAGGACCTGGGTCGCGCGCTCGACGCGTTCCTCGCTCTGCCGACCCCCGCCTCCGGCCGGAAGACCATCGTCTTCTCGGCCGATTCGATGCGCCGCACCCGTGCGCACCTGCAGCTCGTCACCAACCGCGAGGAGACCGCGTGACCACCCTCCGCATCGCCGTGCTCGCTCCCGACGTCCTGGACAGCAACGGCGACGCGGCGAACGCCCGGGTCCTCGCGGCCCGGGCGCGCTGGTCGGGCGTCGAGGCGGAGGTCGTGCCGCTCATGACCGCCTCCGACGCCGAGGTCCGTCCGGACGTCCTGGTCGCCGGGACGGGAGCGGACGAGGACCTCCCGGGCGTCCTGGCACTCCTCCACGAGATCGCGCCGACGCTGCGGGCCTGGGTCGACCAGGGCACTCAGGTGGTCGCGGTCGGAGCCGGCTGGGAGATGCTGGCCGGTTCGATCAGCACGGCCGCGGGCCGCGCCCGGGGTATCGGGCTGTTCCCCGGAGACTCGGTCACGGGCGAGCGCGCGACCGACGACCTCCTCGTCGAGACGCCGGGCGGCGTCCTCGTCGGATTCGAGAACCACGAGCGCCGGATGACCGGGATCGCGCCCGAGGACGCGCTCGGCCGAGTGCTGCACGGCACCGGCGACGGCGCCGGCCACGAGGGCTACGCGGAGGGAGGCCTTCTGGGCACGCACCTGCACGGCCCCGTCCTCGCGAAGAACCCCTCGCTCGCGGACGCGATCCTGCGGCGCGCCCTCGGCGACGCCTACTCCCCGTCGGACGAGCGTCTCCGCCTGGTCGATGAAACGGCACGAGCCGCTCGCGATGTGATCGCGAAGCGGCTCGGTGTCGGTCGGTAGGGCGCTGACGCACCGTCCGGGCTGATCGGGGACGCGCTAGGGGCGCTGCTCCTCGAAGAGTCGGGCGGACTCGTCGTGCCAGCTCTGGGCGATGCTGGAGAGCTTCTCCTGGTACTTCTTCCCGTGGTGCGCACAGAACAGCAGTTCTCCGTTGTTCACGACCACTCGGATGTACGCCTGCGCACCGCAGCTGTCGCAGCGGTCGGCGGCGGAGAGCTGGTGGGCACCGGCGAGCTCGTCCACGCCGTTCTTGGTTGCTGTGGTCGACATGACTTGGCCTCCTGCACTCGTTCTTCGATCTCTGCTTAGTGGAACCCATCCAAGCACGCGATTGTTTCCGCACGGAGTCGATCGGTCGGCATTTCGCTCTGCGCGTAGGGGCCCCGCGCCGAGCGGCCATCGTGCTGTCGTCGGGTGCCGCGCCACCGCGGCCGGAGCGGTTCCCGAAAGTAGACTGGGCGGATGGCCTCCACCGACTACAACGCTCGCCACCTCTCCGTCCTCGAGGGTCTCGAGGCGGTCCGGAAGCGGCCCGGCATGTACATCGGATCGACCGACTCGCGCGGCCTCATGCACTGCCTCTGGGAGGTCATCGACAACTCCGTCGACGAGGCGCTGGCCGGGCACGGGACCGAGATCAGCGTGCTCCTGCACGCCGACGGCAGCGTCGAGGTGCGCGACCGCGCGCGCGGGATCCCGGTCGACATCGAGCCGAAGACGGGGCTCTCCGGAGTCGAGGTCGTGTTCACGAAGCTGCACGCGGGCGGCAAGTTCGGCTCCGGGTCCTACGCGGCGTCCGGCGGTCTGCATGGCGTCGGCGCCTCCGTGGTCAACGCGCTCTCGGAGCGCCTCGACGTCGAGGTCGACCGCAACGGCCGCACCTACCGGATGTCGTTCCACCGGGGGGAGCCCGGGCGCTTCGCCGACGCGGGCGAGCCCACCCCCGACGCTCCGTTCACGCCGTTCGAGAACGGGTCGGAGCTGACGGTCGTCGGGAAGGTCGCCAAGGGCGTCACCGGAACGCGCGTGCGCTACTGGGCCGACCGCCAGATCTTCACGAAGGGCGCCTCGTTCCAGACGGACGACCTGGTGACGCGTGCCCGGCAGACCGCGTTCCTCGTCCCCGGCCTGACGATCGACATCGTCGACGACCGGGCGGACGAGCGCCGCGCCGAAATGTTCCGCTACGACGGCGGCATCTCGGAGTTCGTCGAGTTCCTCGCCCCCGACGCTCCCGTGACCGAGGTGCTGCGCCTCACCGGCTCCGGCACCTTCACCGAGACCGTGCCGGTGCTGACCCCCGGCGGCGCCATGGTGCCCACCGAGGTGGAGCGCACCTGCGAGGTCGACATCGCCCTGCGCTGGGGCACCGGCTACGAGACGGTGATGCGCAGCTTCGTGAACATCATCTCGACGCCCAAGGGCGGGACGCACCAGACCGGCTTCGAGCAGGGCCTGCTGAAGCTGCTCCGCTCCCAGGTGGAGGCGAACGCCCGCCGCCTCAAGGTCGGCTCGGACAAGCTCGAGAAGGACGACGTCCTCGCCGGGCTCAGCGCCGTGCTGACCGTGCGGCTCCCTGAGCCGCAGTTCGAAGGCCAGACGAAGGAGGTGCTGGGCACGCCCGCCGTCCGCGCGATCGTCGCCTCCACCATCGCCTCGACGCTGGGCTCGGTGTTCTCCTCGACGCGCCGCGAGGACAAGGCGCAGACCTCCCAGCTCCTCGAGAAGGTCGTCGCCGAGATGAAGTCGCGGATCTCGGCCCGCGCGCACAAGGAGACGCAGCGCCGCAAGAACGCGCTGGAGTCCTCCTCCCTTCCGGCGAAGCTGGTCGACTGCCGCAGCAGCGACGTCGAGAACAGCGAGCTCTTCATCGTCGAGGGCGACTCCGCCCTCGGCACCGCCAAGCTCGCCCGCAACAGCGAGTACCAGGCCCTGCTGCCGATCCGGGGGAAGATCCTCAACACGCAGAAGGCGAGCATCGCCGACATGCTCTCGAACGCCGAGTGCGCCTCGATGATCCAGGTGATCGGAGCCGGCTCCGGCCGCTCCTTCGACCTCTCGGCCGCACGCTACGGGAAGATCATCCTGATGAGCGACGCCGACGTCGACGGCGCCCACATCCGCACCCTGCTGCTCACGCTCTTCTTCCGCTACATGCGGCCGCTCGTCGAGGCGGGGCGCGTCTTCGCCGCCGTGCCTCCGCTGCATCGGCTCGTGGTGATGAACGCGGGGAAGAAGCCGAACGAGACGATCTACACCTACTCCGAGAAGGAGCTGCAGAGCGTGCTCGCGGCCCTCGGCAAGGCGGGCCGCCGTTACCAGGACCCGATCCAGCGCTACAAGGGGCTCGGCGAGATGGACGCGGACCAGCTGGCCACGACGACCATGGACCGCTCCCGCCGCACCCTCCGCCGGGTGCGGGTCGCCGACGCGGAGAACGCCGGCCGGGTGTTCGAGCTGCTGATGGGCAACGACGTGGCACCCCGCAAGGAGTTCATCGTCCGCGGGTCCGAGTCGCTGTCGCGGGACCGCATCGACGTCTGAGCCGCGGGGCTCAGAACACCTCGGGCGCCGCTCCGATCGTCGCGATCGGCGCCGCGAGCGCCACGCCGGAGCCGTCGCGCTTCATCCCGGAGTCGGGCAGCGCGGCGACCGAGCCGTCGGCCTCGAGGGCGTGCGCGGGACCGGGGCCGACCCACGCCACTCCGAGGGCGGTCTCTCCCTTGAGGAAGCGCTGCGCGCGGACTCCGCCGGTGGCCCTGCCCTTGGCGGGGAACTCCGAGAACGACGAGACCTTCGCACTGCCGGTGTCGGTCCCCGAGAGGGCCCAGCTGTCGACGGCGACCGTCGCGACGACGGCCTCGTCCCGGTCCTTGGCGGCGACGACGGCGAAGTGCACGACGTCGTCGGTCTCGGCCAGCTTGACCCCGGCCATCCCCGCGGCCGTCCGGCCCTGAGGGCGGACGGCGGACGCGGAGAAGCGCAGCAGCTGGGCCTCGCCGGTGACGAAGACCAGCTCGTCCTCCTCCGCCGACGCGGCCGCGCCCACGACCGCGTCCTTCGGCTTCAGGGCGATGAGCTCGATGTCCGGGCGGTTGGGCAGCTCGCCCGGCGCGACGCGCTTGACGACGCCCTGCTGGGTGCCGAGCGCGATCGGCCGCTCGTCGTCGAGGGCGACGAGCGCGAGCACCCGCTCGTCCTTCGCCAGGTGCGGGAGGTAGTCGCTCATGCGCACGCCCGCGCCCAGCTGCACCGAGGAGGAGGGGACGGCGGGCACGTCGACCGGCGAGAAGCGGAGGAGCCGACCGGCGCTGGTGACCGCGCCGATCTCCGTCCGGCTGGTCGTGTCGAGCACGCTGAGGACGGCGTCGTGCTTCGAGCGGCGCGTGGCGCGCTCGGGGTGGGGAGCGGCCTCGGGGTCGCGGTCGACCCGCACCATGCGGCCGGTGGTGCTCAGCAGCACCCGGCAGGGCACGTCCGCGATCTCGAGCACCGCGGCGGCCTTCCGCCCGGTGGTGGCGACGGAGGGACGCGCCTCGGTGAGCAGGGTGCGCCGCGGGGTCCCGAGGCGCTGGGCGACCTCGTCGAGCTCGTCCGAGACCAGCTCGTCGATCCGTGAGCGGCTGGCGAGGAGGGCCTCGAGCTCGGCGATCTCGGCGAGGAGGGTGTCGCGCTCGGTCTCGAGCTCGATGCGCGAGAACTTCGTGAGACGGCGGAGCTGGAGCTCGAGGATGTAGTCGGCCTGCAGGGTGCTGAGGTCGAAGACCTCGATCAGCCGGGCCCGCGCCGCCGCGGTGTCGTCGCTCCCGCGGATCAGCTGGATGACCTCGTCGATGTCGAGGATCGCGATGAGCAGGCCCTCGACCAGGTGCAGCCGCTCCTGGCGCTTGCGCAGTCGGTAGCGGGTCCGCCGGGTGACGACCTTCACCCGGTGGCCGATGTAGACCTGCAGCAGCTCCTTCAGGCCGAGGGTGCGCGGGCCGCCGTCGACCAGCGCGACGTTGTTGATCGAGAACGCGTCCTCGAGGGGCGTGTAGCGGTAGAGCTGCTCGAGGACGGCCTCGGGACTGAAGCCGGTCTTGATCCCGATGACGAGCCGGAGGCCGTTGTCCCGGTCCGTCAGGTCGGTGACGTCCGAGATGCCGCTGAGCTTCTTGTTCTGGACGCCGTCCTTGATCTTGTCGATGACCTTCTCGGCGCCGACGAGGTAGGGCAGCTCGGTGACGACCAGGCCGGACTTGCGCGCGGTGATGCTCTCGACCGAGACGCGCGCGCGGGTCTTGAAGCCGCCCCGGCCGGTCGCGTAGGCGTCGCGCACGCCGGCGAGGCCGACGATCGTGCCACCGCTCGGGAAGTCCGGTCCGGGGACGAACGACATCAGGTCGTCCAGGGACGCGTCGGGATGGGCGATCAGGTGCCGGGCCGCCCCGATCACCTCCACGAGGTTGTGGGGCGCCATGTTCGTCGCCATGCCGACGGCGATGCCGCTGGCCCCGTTGACCAGCAGGTTCGGGAACGCGGAGGGGAGGACCTCGGGCTGGTCGTGCGAGTTGTCGTAGTTCGGGACGAAGTCGACGACGTCCTCGCCGAGGTGCTCGGTCATGGCCGTGGCGGCCGGGGCGAGGCGGGCCTCGGTGTAGCGGGCCGCGGCCGGGCCGTCGTCGAGGGAGCCGAAGTTGCCGTGCCCGTCGACGAGGGCGACCCTCATCGTGAACGGCTGGGCGAGGCGGACGAGGGAGTCGTAGATCGAGGCGTCGCCGTGCGGGTGCAGCTTGCCCATCACCTCGCCGACCACGCGGGCCGACTTCACGTGGCCGTGATCGGGCCGCAGCCCCATCTCGCTCATCATGTAGAGGATCCGGCGCTGCACAGGCTTGAGGCCGTCGCGGGCGTCGGGCAGGGCCCGCGAGTAGATGACCGAGTACGCGTACTCGAGGAAGGACCCCTCCATCTCGGCCGAGACGTCGACGTCCTCGATGCGCTCGGTGAGCGAGGATCCGGAGGAGGGGGCTGCAGCGTTCATGACTCGATTCGGTGGCGGGCGCGGGGCGGCGGCGGGGGACTGCACCGCCCTGCGGCGCTCGACGGGACGGGCGGAGCGGAGACGGCGCCTCGCGGACGGGACCGGCCCTCCCGTTCACGCGGACGCTCCGCTGCACCGGCCCGGCGGGGACGGCGGCGCTGTGCGAAACTGGGCGCGATGACCCACATGCTACCGCCAGCCCCCGACGGGCGGCGGAGCCTCGCCGACGTCCTGCCGGGCGCCCTCGACGCGCTCCTGGGCCGCCCCGGCCTCTTCGGCTCGCCCCGCGTCGAGCGGATCGTGGTCGTCCTCGTCGACGGCCTGGGTGCCGCGAACCTCCGCCAGCGCGGGGGCCACTCGCGCACACTCGCTCCGGCCCTCAACCGCGGCACCACGCTCGTCTCGGGCTTCCCGACGACCACCGCGGCGGCCCTGGCGAGCCTGACGACGGGCCTGCGCCCGGGCGGGCACGGGATGGTCGGCTACCGCGTGCTCGACCGCGCCTCCGACCGCCTGGTCAACCAGCTCTCCGGCTGGGACGAGGGCATGGTGCCCGAGACGTGGCAGCCCCACCCCACGGTCTTCGAGCAGGCCTCGGCCGCCGGTGTCCGGGCCGGAGTGATCGGCCCCGCGCGGTACGCCCGCTCCGGTCTCACGCGGGCGATCCTGCGCGGCGCCGAGTACCACTCCGCCGGCGGCGTCGCCGAGCGCTTCACGGCGGCGCGCGCCCTGCTCGACGAGGGCGGCCGGCAGCTCGTGTACCTCTACGTCCCCGAGCTCGACCAGGCGGCGCACGCGCGCGGCTGGGAGTCGCCGGAGTGGACGGCAGCGCTCGAGCTCCTGGACGGGGAGGTCGGCGGAGCGGTCCGCGGGCTCTCCGCCCGCGAGAGCGTGCTGGTCACCGCCGACCACGGCATCGTGGACGTTCCGGCGTCCTCGCACGTGCTCGTCGAGCGGGGACCGCTGCTCGAGGGCGTCCGGCACCTCGGCGGAGAGCCCCGCTGCCTGCAGCTGCACCTCGAGCCGGGTGTGGACCCCGACGAGGTGGCGCGGCGCTGGACCGAGGCGGAGGGCGCACGCGCCTGGATCGCGACGCGCGACGAGGTCGCCGTGAGCGGCTGGTTCGGCGAGGTCTCTCCGGCGGCGGCCGAGCGGATGGGCGACGTGTTCGTCGCGGCGCGGAGGACCATCGCCTACTACGCGGCGGACGACTCCTCCGGCCGCTCGATGATCGGACAGCACGGGTCGCTCACGCCGGAGGAGACGCAGGTGCCGCTCCTCCGCTTCGGCGCGCTGGCCTGAGCCGGGCCGGAGGGACGGGGGGCACCGTCCGCCCCGGCGGAGCCGCGCCGGCGGAGGGTCAGTCGTCGCTGCGCGCTCCGAAGACGATCTCGTCCCAGCTCGGCATCGACGCCCGCCCCCGGCGGAGGCTCCCGCGCACGCCCGACGGCTGCTCGGGGACCGGGGGAGCGGTGCGCGGCGGCTCCGGTGCCTTCTCGACCGGAGGAGCGGCCTCGGCCTCGGGCTCCGGCTCCTCGCGGACGCGGAGGCTCGAGGCGTGATCGCGCTCGCCCCGGCGGCGCCGCAGGGCGTCGAGCAGGTCGGCGGTGTCGTTGAGGTTGCGCTCGCGCTGCTCCGTCGTGCTCGTGACGGGGCGGGGGAGCGTCGAGATCGGGCGCGGGGTCTCGGAGAGGGCCGGCTGCGGCTCCGTGTCGGAGGGGCGGACGGCGGCCGGCCGGGCGTGCGGCATCGCGGCGGGGCGGCCGGCGGTGGGGTGGTCGGCCCGGGCGGAGCGGCTCGGCGCCTCCGCGGACTCCGGGTCGAAGCGCGTGGCGAGCTCGTCGACGGCTGCGGGGATGACGGCGCGCAGGCGCGGGATGAGGGTCGGCCGGATCTCGCCCTGCTGCGAGAGCGTGATCGCCTCGGAGGTCAGCGGCGACAGCAGCGCCTTCCGCGGGTCGAAGCGCCAGCGGGCGTCGTGGTCGATCTCGTCCGAGCGGAAGAGGAGCTTGACGACCCAGCCCTCCTCCTCCTTCCAGCTCGACCACTGCTCGCCCTCGGCGCCGAGCGACGCGAGGCGGTCGCGGATGACGTCGCCGAAGGGCGTGCCCTCCTCGAGGGGATCGGGGTCGGTGGTCGTGTAGACGCGCACGGCGAGGGCGGACGCGACGATGTGCTCGCGCTCGGCCGTGACGGGTCCCTCGAAGCGCTGGACGTAGCCCAGGTCGGCGCCCGTGAGCTCGGCGACCTCCTCGGCGGAGAGCCCGGAGCGGATGTGGGCCTGGATCTCGCGGGGGGAGACGCGCTTCTCGCGCGGCGGGAGGGTGTGGACCCGCGGCCGCAGCTGGCTCTGCAGCGTCTCGTCGATGCGGACCGAGAAGCGCTCGCCGCCCTCGGACACGAGGACGAGCGATCCGCCCTCGACGCCGATCACCTTCAGTTCCATCATCGTGGGGACCCTCCTTCTGGACGCGGACCGGGCAAGGATGCCACGCGCCCGGGCGATCGGCCGGGAATACCCCGGGCGGGTCGAAAGTTGGTGCGGAAGGAGGCGGGGCGAGCGGGTGTCAAGAGCCGTTCGAGGTGGTTTGCGAATCGATGCGTCGTGATGCACACTGACCCCGCCGATTTGTTGAACAGCAGAAATAAGAAGTGGATGGGAATGGCTACGGACTACGACGCCCCCCGCAAGACCGATGACGACTCCGAGTCGATCGAGGCCCTGAAGGAGCGAGTCCCCGACAAGATGTCCGGAGTCGTCGACGTCGATGACGCCGACAACCCGGGCGGATTCGAACTGCCCGGTGCCGATCTGTCCGACCTCGATCTGGACGTCGTGGTCCTTCCGCCCCAGGCGGACGAGTTCACGTGCGTGAGCTGCTTCCTCGTGAAGCACCGCTCGCAGATCGACCACGAGGAGAAGCTCGGACCGATCTGCCTGGAGTGCGCCGCTTAAGCGCCTCCCGGCTCCGAAGGACGACCGCTCCGTCGCCGTGATCCCCGGATCGCGGCGACGATGTCGTCCGGGCGGCGGGTGGAGACCAGCCAGTACGGCGTCGGGTCGGCCGGATCCTCGATCGGGACCCGCACCACGTCCTTCACCCAGCCGCGGATGATCAGGTAAGCCCGCGCGTCCAGGCGCGTCCCACGCTCGGCGAACGCCTGGTCCCCCGAGTAGGAGGACGGCTCGCCCACGAGGTCCAGCGGGATGTGCGCGCGGCCGGCGCGCAGCTCCCCCTCCGCCACCTCGATCACGGGGGAGAGCGCCAGCAGCGACAGCACGCAGCCCGCGTACAGAACGACCGCGACGATCACCCCCACCGCGAGGTCGATGGGCGCGAACACCAGGATGCTGGCGGGGATCACGAGGGCGGTGGCGACGAAGAGCCAGGGCGCGGGCCACAGCCTCTCTCGGTAGGACGGCATGACCCTATTGGATCAGACGTTTGGTCTACCCTCGTCACGTGCCTGCAACCGTCGACGTCCCGATCACCGCGGACCGGCTCCCCTCCTACGCCCGTCCGGGCGACGCGGGAGCCGATCTCCACTCGACGGAGGACGTGGTGCTCGCCCCCGGTGAGCGCGCCTCCGTCGGCACAGGGGTGGCCGTCGCCCTCCCGGAGGGCCACGCCGGCTTCGTCGTCCCCCGCAGCGGGCTGGCCTTCAGGCACGGCATCACCGTCGTCAACGCCCCCGGAACTATCGACGCGGGCTACCGCGGTGAGATCCGGGTGGCGCTGCTGAACACCGACAGCCGCGAGACGTACCGCGTCTCGGCGGGGGACCGGATCGCGCAGCTCGTGATCGTCCCCGTCGTCCAGGCGAGGTTCACGGCCGTCGACGAGCTTCCCGAGTCGGTCCGCGGCACGGGCGGCTTCGGATCCACCGGGTACGCCGCCGGCGCCCAGGAGACCAGAATCCACGAGGAGAGCGCATGAGCGACATCCAGCCCACGGCCGGCGAGGCCGCCGAGCCCGTCCAGCAGGACTTCGAGAAGTCGGCGCCGGAGGACCGCGCGGAGGCCGGGCCCCTGGACGAGCGCGAGGCCAACCCGGTCCGCCCCTACATCGACCTCGGCGGGGTGAAGGTGCTTCCCCGCGAGGGCATGCACATCCGCCTCGAGGTCGAGGAGGGGACCAAGCGCGTCATCGCCGTCGGCCTCGACTACGCAGGGTCGACGCTGCAGGTGCAGCCCTTCTCCGCGCCGCGCTCCTCGGGCCTCTGGCACGAGATCCGCGGCCAGATCGCCGAGCAGATCGGCCGTCAGGGCGGATCGACGACGGAGCGCGACGGCGTCTTCGGTCCGGAGCTCGTCGCCGAGCTCCCGATCGCCGGCGGCCAGACCCGCGTCGCCCGGTTCGTCGGCGTCGACGGTCCGCGCTGGTTCCTCCGCGGCGTGATCGCCGGAGCCGGAGCCGTCGACGAGCAGGCGGCCGCCTCGGTCGAGGAGCTCTTCCGCAGCATCGTCGTGGTCCGCGGCAGCGGCCCGATGCCTCCGCGCGACCTGATCCCGCTGAAGGTGCCGACCGGCAGCCAGACCCAGCAGAGCGCGAGCTGACCGGCATGGAGCCGGTGCGGCCCGAGGACCCGGCCCGATCGGAGGAGCCGGTCCGGCCCGAGGTGGGCGACGCGATCGCGCAGGCCGCCCGCCGCTCGGGACTCGGCGCGGTCGCCGACGGCGAGCCGTTCGACGGGAAGGCGCTGCTGCGCACCATGGGCGGCGTCCGGGGGATCCTCGAGGCCGTCGTGCCCGGCATAGCCTTCGTCCTGCTCTACACGGTCACCTCGGAGCTCGTGCTCTCGCTGGTCGCATCCGTCGGGCTCGCCGTGGCGTTCACGGTGGCGCGGGTGCTCGGCCGGACGCCGGTGATCCAGGCCGTCGGCGGACTGCTCGCCGTGGTGGTCTCGGCCGCACTGGCGCTGTTCACCGGGCGGGGCGTCGACAACTTCGCCCTGGGGCTGCTCACCAACCTCGTCTACGGGCTCGTCTTCCTCCTCTCCGTCCTCGTGCGCTGGCCCCTGATCGGCGTCGCCGCCGGCTTCCTGATGGGGGACGGCACCGCCTGGCGATCCAATCGGCGCAAGCGCCGCCTCTTCGGCGCCCTGACCCTCGCGTGGGCGGGGCTCTTCCTCCTGCGCCTGGCCGTGCAGTACCCGCTGTTCCTCGCCGAGGACACCACGGCGCTGGGCATCTGGAAGCTGGCGCTCGGCCTGCCCCTGTACGCGCCGCTGCTGGTGCTCACCGTGCTCGCCGTCCGGGCCGAGTACCGCGGAGCCGGCGAGCGCGCCGATGCGGGCGATGCTCCGGATCGTGCATAGAATTGTCTCGACGTCGAGATAAATAGCGCTCGCCTCCCCGCACCGTCGCGGCGAGGTCGACCGGGCGCCTCGGCGTCGAGGAGTTAGGTCCTCCTTGGTGGCAGGCCGCTGTGCGCGGTCGTCAAGATGAGGACGGAGAGCGGCTCCGCCCGTCGGCGGACGCTGCAGTCAGCGAAGGAGAGGGCGACGTGTCCGCGGTAGACAGCTTTGGATCGAAAGACACCCTGAAGGTCGGCTCGACCGACTACGAGGTGTTCCGCATCGACCGGGTCCCCGGTCACGAGAAGCTCCCGTTCAGCCTCAAGGTGCTGCTCGAGAACCTCCTCCGCACGGAGGACGGCGCGAACATCACCGCCGACCACATCCGCGCCCTCGGCGAGTGGGTCCCGGAGTCGGAGCCCGACACCGAGATCCAGTTCACGCCGGCCCGCGTGGTCATGCAGGACTTCACCGGCGTGCCCTGCATCGTCGACCTCGCCACGATGCGCGAGGCCGTCGCTGCCCTGGGCGGCGACGCGAACCGGATCAACCCGCTCGCGCCCGCCGAGATGGTCATCGACCACTCCGTCATCGCCGACCTCTTCGGCACCGAGGACGCGCTCGAGCGCAACGTCGAGCTCGAGTACGAGCGCAACGGCGAGCGGTACCAGTTCCTCCGCTGGGGCCAGACCGCCTTCGACGACTTCAAGGTCGTCCCGCCCGGAACCGGCATCGTGCACCAGGTCAACATCGAGTACCTGGCCCGCGTCACCATGACCCGCGAGGTGGGCGGTGCGCTGCGCGCCTACCCCGACACCTGCGTCGGCACCGACTCGCACACGACGATGGTCAACGGCCTCGGCGTGCTCGGCTGGGGCGTCGGCGGCATCGAGGCCGAGGCCGCGATGCTCGGCCAGCCCGTCTCGATGCTCATCCCGAAGGTCGTCGGCTTCAAGCTCACCGGCTCGATCCCGACCGGCGTGACCGCGACGGACGTCGTGCTCACCATCACGCAGATGCTGCGCAAGCACGGCGTGGTCGGCAAGTTCGTCGAGTTCTACGGGGCCGGCGTCGCCGCGGTGCCGCTCGCCAACCGCGCCACCATCGGCAACATGAGCCCCGAGTTCGGCTCCACTGCCGCGATGTTCCCCATCGACGACGTGACCCTCGACTACCTGCGCCTCACCGGCCGCAGCGACGAGCAGATCGCCCTCGTCGAGCAGTACTCCAAGCTGCAGAAGCTCTGGCACGACCCCGCGGTCGAGCCGGTCTTCAGCGAGTACCTCGAGCTCGACCTCGGCACCGTCGTCCCCTCGATCGCCGGCCCGAAGCGCCCGCAGGACCGGATCGAGCTCTCGTCCGCCAAGACGCAGTTCGAGTCGGACCTCACCAACTACGCGGACGTCTCGCACGACATCGTCGACCTGACCATCGCGGAGTCGTTCCCCGCCTCCGACCCCGGAGAGCTGCAGCCGCAGGACGAGCACAGCAGCCACGAGCACACCCACCGCTCGCACGCGCCTTCGACCGCCTCCAAGCCGACCACGGTCGAGCTCGGCGAGGGCGGGACCTTCACGATCGATCACGGCGCCGTCGCGATCGCGGCGATCACCTCGTGCACCAACACGTCGAACCCGTCCGTCATGCTCGCGGCCGGCCTGCTGGCCCGCAACGCGGCGCAGAAGGGCCTGAAGGCCAAGCCGTGGGTCAAGACCACGCTGGCGCCCGGATCGAAGGTCGTCACCGACTACTACGAGAAGGCCGGTCTGACCGAGTCGCTCGAGGCGCTCGGCTTCTACACGGTCGGCTACGGCTGCACGACCTGCATCGGCAACTCCGGCCCGCTGCTCGAGGAGATCTCGGCCGCGGTGCAGGACAACGACCTCGCCGTGACCGCCGTGCTCTCGGGCAACCGCAACTTCGAGGGCCGCATCAACCCGGACGTGAAGATGAACTACCTGGCGAGCCCCCCGCTCGTCATCGCCTACGCGCTCGCCGGCTCGATGAACTTCGACTTCGAGGTCGACGCGCTCGGCACCGACTCCGACGGCAACGACGTGTTCCTCAAGGACATCTGGCCCGACGCGGCCGAGGTGCAGGCGACGATCGACTCGTCGATCGACAAGTCGATGTTCGACACGCAGTACGCGGGCGTGTTCGACGGCGACGAGCGCTGGCGCGCGCTGCAGACCCCCGAGGGCTCGATCTTCGAGTGGGACGAGTCGTCGACCTACGTGCGGAAGCCCCCGTACTTCGACGGCATGACGATGGAGACGACCCCGGTCACCGACATCGCCGGTGCCCGCGTGCTCGCCAAGCTCGGCGACTCCGTCACGACCGACCACATCAGCCCCGCCGGCTCGATCAAGGCCGACAGCCCCGCCGGCCGCTACCTCGACGAGCACGGCATCGACCGCAAGGACTACAACTCCTACGGCTCGCGCCGCGGCAACCACGAGGTGATGATCCGCGGCACGTTCGCGAACATCCGCCTGCGCAACCAGCTGCTCGACGGCGTGGAGGGCGGCTACACCCGCGACTTCACGCAGCCGGACGCCCCGCAGTCGTTCATCTACGACGCGTCGCAGAACTACCAGGCCGAGGGCACCCCGCTCGTCATCCTAGGCGGCAAGGAGTACGGCTCCGGCTCGTCGCGCGACTGGGCGGCCAAGGGCACGAGCCTGCTGGGCGTCAAGGCGGTCATCGTCGAGAGCTTCGAGCGCATCCACCGCTCGAACCTCATCGGCATGGGCGTCGTCCCGCTGCAGTTCCCCGCGGGCGAGAGCTGGGAGTCGCTGGGCCTGGACGGCACCGAGTCGATCAGCATCTCGGGCATCGAGGAGCTGAACGAGGGCGTCACCCCCAAGACGGTCCACGTCGTCGCCGAGCCGACCGAGCACTCGGCCGAGGGCAAGCAGACCGTCGAGTTCGACGCGGTCGTCCGCATCGACACCCCCGGTGAGGCGGACTACTACCGCAACGGCGGCATCCTGCAGTACGTGCTGCGCTCGCTCGTCTAGATCAGCCGCAGAGCGTGTGCGCCTTCCCTGCGGGGGAGGCGCACACGCGTTCCCGGGGGCCCCGTGCGTAGACTCGGGAGACGTCCCCACCTCGCTCACGACCCCGGAAGGCGGCGCGCATGGCTGTTCTCGAGACCATCGGCGGTCCTCGCGATCTCGATCGCCTGACCGCGGCCGAGCTCGAGACGCTGGCGCAGGAGATCCGCGACTTCCTCGTGCGCGAGGTCTCGAAGACCGGCGGCCACCTGGGGCCGAACCTCGGCGTCGTCGAGACGACCATCGCGATCCACCGGGTCTTCGACTCGCCGCACGACGCGATCGTGTTCGACACCGGCCACCAGTCCTACGTCCACAAGCTGCTCACCGGTCGCCAGGACTTCTCGAAGCTCCGGCAGCGCGGCGGCCTCGCCGGCTACCCGCAGCGGAGGGAGTCGCCGCACGACATCGTCGAGAGCTCGCACGCCTCCAGCTCGCTGTCCTGGGCGGACGGCATCTCCCGCGCCTTCACGATGACCGGCCAGACCGACCGCCACGTCGTCGCGGTCGTGGGCGACGGCGCCCTCACCGGCGGCATGACCTGGGAGGCGCTGAACAACATCAGCGACGACAACTCCCGCGGGCTGGTCATCGTGGTCAACGACAACGGGCGCTCCTACGCCCCGACCATCGGCGGCATGGCCCGCTTCCTCAACGGCGTCCGCACGCGGCCGACCTACCGCACGATGCACCGCGGCTCCCGGGCCGTCTCGGAGCGGCTGGGCGGCCCCGCCGCCGCCGTCTACCGCGGCGTGCGCGGCGGGCTCCACGGCTTCCTCAGCCGCTTCATCAACAACGAGGCGCTCTACTCCAACCTCGACATCAAGTACCTGGGGCCGATCGACGGACACGACCTGACGGCGATGGAGGAGGCCCTCCAGCAGGCGAAGGACTACGGCCAGCCGGTCATCGTCCACGCGATCACCCAGAAGGGCAAGGGCTTCGGTCCGGCCGTGCACGACCTCGCCGACCAGTTCCACGCCGTCGGGCAGATCGACCCCGAGACGGGCGAGCCGCTGAGCGCGGCCGGGGCCCGATCGTGGACCTCGGTGTTCGCCGAGGAGATCGTCACCCTGGCCGACCAGGACCCGACGATCGTCGGCATCACGGCCGCCATGCTCCGGCCCGTCGGTCTCGACCGCCTCGCGGAGAAGTACCCGGAGCGCGTCTTCGACGTCGGCATCGCGGAGCAGCACGCCGTGACCTCGGCCGCCGGTCTCGCCTTCGGCGGGCTGCATCCGGTCGTCGCGCTGTACGCCACCTTCGTGAACCGCGCCTTCGACCAGGTCTTGATGGACGTCGCACTGCACCGCGCGGGCGTCACCTTCGTACTGGACCGCGCCGGCGTCACCGGGCCCGACGGTCCGAGCCACCACGGCATGTGGGATCTGGCGATCCTGCAGGTCGTCCCGAACATCCGCCTCGCCGCTCCGCGCGACTCCGTGCGTCTGCGCGAGGAGCTGCGCGAGGCCGTGGGCGTCACCGACGCGCCGACCGTGGTGCGCTTCTCGAAGGGGAGCGTCGGCGACGAGATCGACGCCGTCGAGCGCCTCGGCGACGGAGTCGACGTGCTCGCCCGCGCCGAGCGCAAGGACGTGCTGCTGGTCACGGTCGGGCCGATGGCCGCGATGGGTCTCGAGGTCGCTCAGCGGCTCGCGGCCCAGGGCATCGGAGCCACCGTCGTCGACCCCCGCTGGGTCGTGCCCGTGCCCACCAGCATCATCGAGCTCGCCCGCGAACACCGCATCGTCGTCTCGATCGAGGACGGGGTGCGCGTCGGCGGGATCGGCACGCGCATCCGCCAGGACCTGCGCGAGGCCGGCGTGGACACCGCGGTGACAGAGCTCGGGCTGCCCGACCAGTTCCTCGACCACGCGAAGCGCGAGGAGATCCTCGAGGACGTCGGGCTCACTCCCCAGCACATCGCCCGCGACGTCGTCGCGCAGGTGCTGGGCAGCAAGATCCCGGTCGCCCGTCCGCTCCCGGACGAGGTCGAGGCCCGGGACGACGCCCGCAGCGACTGATCGTCCGTCGGGACCCGTCCCGCAGGCGACGCGCGGAAGGGGCGCCGGATCAGATCCGGCGCCCCTTCCGCGTCACTGCACTCCGCGTCAGTCGACGCCGCGGATCGCGGGGTGGTGGAACGTGTCCCCGAACGCCCGCTCGCTCGCACCGACCCGGTCGAGGTAGGGCGTGAGCCCGCCCATCTGGAACGGGTAGCCCGCGCCGAGGATCAGGCAGAGGTCGATGTCCTCGGCGGCGTGCACGACGTCGTCGTCCAGCATCCGCTTGACTTCGTCCGCGAGACCCGTCTCGACGCGCAGCCGCAGCTGCTCGGCCGTCATCGGCTCCGTGCCGCCGGCGACGATCGCGACCGCGCGCTTGTCGACGCCCTTCACCCGCCCCTTCGCGTCGCGCTCGAAGACGTGGCCGAGCTCGGCGAGGCGGTGCAGGTTGGGGCTGTCGAAGAAGCGGTCGGGGAACGCGGCGTGGTGGGTGTCGAGCACGTGCGCGCCGACCTTGAGGCCCACCAGCTCGAGCAGCTCGAACGGGGTCATCGGCAGGCCGAACGGAGCCAGCGACTGCTCGACGATCTCGAAGGGAGTGCCCGTGTCGACCGCGTGCATCGCCTCGCCCAGGACCTTCGCCAGCACGCGGTTCACCACGAAGCCCGGGGTGTCGCGCGTGATGACGGCGTTCTTCTTGAGCTTCGCGGCGGTGACCATCGCCGTCGAGAGGGTCTCGTCGTCGGTGTGCGGCGTCCGGACCACTTCGATCAGCGGCATGACCGCGACCGGGTTGAAGAAGTGGAAGCCGACGAGGCGCTCGGGGTGCTCCAGCCGCTCGCCGATGCGCTCGACGGAGAGGGACGAGGTGTTGGTCGCGAGCACCGCCGTGGGCGAGACGTAGCGCTCGATGTCGGCGAACACGTCCTGCTTCACCGACAGCTCCTCGAAGACCGCCTCGATCACCCAGTCGGCGTCGGCGAAGTCGGAGCGGTCGGTCGTGCCGGTGATCAGCGCGCGGAGGCGGTTCGCGTCGTCGGGGGAGACGCGTCCCTTCGCCAGCAGCGCGTCTATCTCGGCGCGGATGCCCGCGACGCCCTTGTCGACCCGCTCCTGGTCGAGGTCGGTGATGACCACCGGCACCTGGAGGCGGCGGACGAAGAGCAGCGCGAACTGCGAGGCCATGAGGCCCGCGCCGACCACCCCGACCTTGGTGACGGGCTTGGCCAGCGCCCTGTCGGGCGCTCCCGCAGGACGCTTGGCGCGCTTCTGCACCAGATCGAACGCGTAGATGCTCGCGCGGAACTGGTCGCCCGAGATCAGGTCGGCCAGCGCCTCGTCCTCGGCGGCGAAGCCCTCCTCGCGCGTGGTGTTCTTCGCGGCCTTGAGCAGCTCCAGCGCGCGGTACGGAGACGCCGCGACCGTGCCGATCCGCGACTCCAGCTGCTTGCGCGCGATCGAGATCGCGACGTCCCACTTGACCAGCCGCTCCAGCTTGCCGGGCGCGTTCGGCCGCTCCACCTTCACGAAGCCGCCGATCACGCCGTCGGCCCAGCGGAGCGAGTCCTCGAGGAAGGCGGCGGGCGGGAAGATCGCGTCGGCGATGCCGAGGTCGAACACCTCCTGGCCCTTGAGCGTGCGGTTGTTCTTCAGCGGGTTCTCGACGACGACCTTGAGGGCGTTCTCGATGCCGATCAGGTTCGGCAGGAGCCACGCGCCGCCCCAGCCGGGGATGATGCCGAGGAAGACCTCGGGGAGCCCGAGCGCGGGGATGGAGGAGTCGACGGTGCGGTAGTCGGCGTTCAGGCCGATCTCGGTGCCGCCGCCCAGGGCGAGGCCGTTGATGAAGGCGAAGGACGGCACGCCCAGCTCGGCCAGCATCCCCAGCGTGCGGTGGCCCAGGCGCGCCAGCTGGCGGCCGAGCTCACGGCTCGGGATGGCCCCGACCTTGCTGAGGTCGGCTCCCGCGGCGAGGATGAACGGCTTGCCGGTGATGCCGACCGCCTGGATCTCGCCGCGCGAGGCGCGCTCCTTCTGCGTGAGGAGGACGTCCGCCAGCGCGAAGAGCGACGCCGGCCCGAAGGTGTTGGGGCGGGTGTGGTCGCGGTCGTTGTCGAGCGTGATCAGGGCGAGCGTGCGGCCGCTGGGCAGCGGCACGTCGCGGACGTAGGAGTGGGTGACGACCTCGCCCTCGGCGAGGTCCACGAGGTTCTCGAATCCGTCGAGCATGGGTCAGCGTCCCTTCCGTCGTCCGCGCTTGCCGTCGTAGTGCGGGTTCTCCCAGATCACCGTGCCGCCCTGGCCGAGGCCGACGCAGAGGGCCGTCACGCCGTAGCGGACCTCGGGGTGCGACTCGAACTGCCGGGCCAGCTGGATCATCAGCCGGACCCCGGAGGAGGCGAGCGGGTGGCCGATCGCGATCGCTCCGCCGTACTCGTTGACGCGCGGGTCGTCGTCGTCGAGGCCGAAGTGGTCGAGGAAGGAGAGCACCTGCACGGCGAACGCCTCGTTGAGCTCGAAGAGCCCGATGTCCTCGATGGTCAGGCCCGCCTTGCGGAGCGCCTTCTCGGTCGAGGGGACCGGGCCGATGCCCATGATCTCGGGCTCGACGCCGGCGTACGCGAAGCTCACCATCCGCATCTTCGCGGACAGGCCCAGCTCCTGTGCGGCCTCGGCGCTGGCCAGGAGCGACACCGTCGCTCCGTCGTTGAGCCCGGAGGAGTTGCCCGCGGTCACCCGGCCGTGGGGGCGGAACGGGGTCCGCAGGCCCGCGAGGCCCTCGAGGGTCGTCTCGGGGCGCGGTGCCTCATCGGCGGTCGCGAGGCCCCAGCCCGCGGCGCTGCGCGTGGCGACGGGGACGAGGTCCGGCTGGATGCTGCCGGCGGCGTACGCGGCGGCGAGCTTCTGCTGGCTCCGCAGGGCGTAGTGGTCGGCGCGCTCCTTCGTCAGGTGCGGGAAGCGGTCGTGGATCCGCTCCGCCGTGCGGCCCATGTTGAGCGCGTCCTCGCCGACGAGGCGCTCGGAGAGGAAGCGCGGGTTGGGGTCGGCGCCGAAGCCCATCGGGTGCCGGCCCATGTGCTCCACGCCGCCGGCGAGGACCACGTCGTAGGCGCCGAACGCGATGCCGCCCGCGGTCGCGGTGACCGAGGTCATCGCTCCGGCGCACATGCGGTCGATGGCGAAGCCGGGCACCGACTTCGGCAGCCCTGCGAGCAGCGCCGCCGTGCGGCCGAGGGTCAGGCCCTGGTCGCCCTGCTGGGTGGTGGCGGCGATCGCCACCTCGTCCACCCGCTCCTTCGGCAGCGCGCCGTTGCGCTCCAGCAGACCGATCATCGCCTTGACGACGAGGTCGTCGGCTCGGGTCTGCCAGTACATGCCCTTCTCGCCGGCACGCCCGAACGGAGTACGGACTCCGTCGACGAACACGACTTCGGATCTCTCGGCCACAATGCCCCCCAGGAACTCACGGTCGCCGTCGATCGTAGGAACCGGCACCGCGCAGCCGGAATCCTTTGCCGCTTCCTACGAAGGGGTTTCGGTGCCCTCGGCCGGCGCTTGGGCCGCTTCGACAAACGCGGTGGCGATCGAGCCCGATGTGGCCTCGACCTGCCAGGCGCGGGCGCCGGCGCGGGTGAGCTCCGCGGCGACCGACTCCGCGGTCAGCGGCTCGGGCGGGTTCCAGGCCACCCGGCGCAGCAGCTCCGGCGTGAGCAGGTTCTCGACCGGGAGCGAGAGCAGCTCCGCGATCTCGGTGACCACGGCGCGTCCCGCCTTCAGACGGGCGTCGGCGGCCGGGTTGCGATCGCCCCACGCGCGCGGAGGGGGGAGCGTGTCGGCGGCCGGGCGGGTCGGGCTCGGCAGGTCCTCGGTCGTCGTCCCGCGCTCGATCGCGGCCCACCAGCGCTCGACCTCACCGCGGCTGGCGCGGCCGGTGAAGTCGCGGCGGCCCGAGAGCTGGCCGATGCTGGTTGGGATGTTGCGGGCGACCGCGATGATCGAGGAGTCGGGGATCAGGCGGCCGGGAGCGATGTCGCGCTCGCGGGCGAACGCGTCCCGGGCCAGCCAGAGCTCGCGCGCCACGGCGAGGGGGCGCGGGCCGCGGAGCGAGTGCATGCCGGAGAGGCGGCGCCACGGGTCCGGCGGGACCGCCTTCGGAGCGCGCGCGAGCGTCGCCTCGAACTCCTCGCGGGCGATGCGCGTCTTCCGCGCGGCGATGAGCATCTCCTCCATGCGGTCGCGGAGGTCGACGAGGAGCTCCACGTCCTTCGCGGCGTAGACGAGCCAGCTCTGGGGGAGGGGGCGGGTC
Source organism: Rathayibacter sp. AY1B7 (assembly GCF_002932735.1). Classification (NCBI taxonomy): domain Bacteria; kingdom Bacillati; phylum Actinomycetota; class Actinomycetes; order Micrococcales; family Microbacteriaceae; genus Rathayibacter; species Rathayibacter sp. AY1B7. The sequence goes on along the minus strand of NZ_PSWK01000033.1, from coordinate 8,124 downwards.
GACCAGTCGGCGGCCGAGTGCTCCTTGGCCAGGTGGATGCCGAGGAGGTCCTCGACGACGGCGCCGAGGCCCACCTTGGGCAGTCCGAGGAGCCGGGCGGCGAGCTCGGTGTCGAAGATCCGCACCGGGTCCAGGCCCACCTCGCGCAGGCAGGCGAGATCCTGGCTGGCGGCGTGGAGGACCCACTCCTCCTGGCCGATGACCGCCTGCAGGGCGTCCATCCGGCCGATGGCGGGGGGATCGAAGAGGAACGCGCCGGCGCCGCGCCGGTAGACCTGGATCAGGTACGCGCGCTGCGAGTAGGTGAAGCCCGAGGCGCGCTCGGCGTCGACGGCGACGGGGCCCTCGCCGGCGGCGAGGGCGTCGACCGCGGCGAGGAACTCGTCGGGCGTGGAGAGGACACGGTAATCAGTCACGGTTGTTCCGTCGGAAGGCGAGCGGGGTCACACTGTCGCTCGATACGGGCGGGAGACCCGCGAGCATGCACAACAGCTCCCCCCACCCTTCCACGTGAGCGGCGAGCTGCGCATCATCCGGGCTCCAGGAGGCGCGGATCTCGATCTGCGCACCGTCCCCCTGAGCGGCCAGCTCGCCGAAACCGGTGGAGAGCACCTTGGTGGCCGTGCCGGACGCGGCGGAATAGGAGGCGCCCCGCGCCCCGAGGGCGTCGATGAGCCAGGACCAGGCGACCTCGGCGAGGAACGGATCGGTGCCGATCTCGACCTCGAGCGGGGCCTGGGCGAAGCAGACGACACGGAAGGGGCCGCCCCACTGCTCGGGCTCCTCGGGGTCGTAGAGCAGGATGAAGCGCCCCGTGCCCAGCTCGGAGTCGCGTCCGTGCGCGTGCGGCGCGACGTCGCCCGACAGGGCGAGGGCCCAGGGCGCGAGACCCGACGGCGAGGCGATCTCGGACACGGTGAGCTCGGCGCGCGTGGCAGCGGCGCGGATCGACTCCGTCGCGACCCGGAACTCCTCGGGGAGCTGGGACGACGCTGGGAATTCGGGCACGGTCGCAGACTAGGGTTCCGACGCGCCCGGGACGCGGAGGCACGCCGGGTGGGCGGCTCTCAGCGCGTGCGGCTCCAGCGGGCGTAGACGGCTCCGGAATCGTCCGCGGCCAGGAGCGTCAGGGCGTAGGCGTCGTCGACGACGGCCGTGCCCGTTGCGACCGGGAGGCCCGGCAGGACGACGCGCGGCGAGGTGGTGAGGCACAGCTCGTCGACCCGGCCCGAGGCGAGGAACTGGCCCGAGAGCGAGGCGCCGCCCTCGCAGACGACGCGGTGCAGGCCGAGCCCGGCGAGAGCCTCCAGGAGCTCGTCGACGCCGATCCGCTCCGAGGAGGACGGGACCGGGACGACCTCGACGCCGGCGGGGAGCCCCTCCACCGCGCCGCGCGACTCCGGCACCAGCAGCAGGACCCGGGAGCCCTCCTGCAGCTCCAGGCGGTGCCCGGCGAGATCGCCCGAGGCGGAGACCACGGCGAGCGGGACCCGCCGGGGGACGCGGTAGCCCTCGGCGCGGACGCTCGCGGCTCCGACGAGGACGACGTCGGCCTGCTCGCGGACGACCCCGAGGATCGTGCGGTCGACGCGGTTGGTGAGCGTCTCGCTGGTGCCGTCGGAGCCGGTGCTGGAGCCGGTGACGCTCGCGATCATGTTCAGGCGCACGCGCACCGCCTCGTCGGGACGCCAGGCGTCCGCGACCGCCGCTCGCGCGCCCTCCTCGCCGATCACGATCGGCGGACCCGCGGGGACGAGCGGCCGGAGGATCATGCGGCCAGGTGCGCGCGGACCTGCCGCTTGGTGCGGCCGAGCAGCGCGGTCATGCCGCGCAGGCGCAGCGGCGAGACCGCCTCCGAGAGGCCGATGGTCTGCGGGAAGTCGTCGGGGACGGCGAGCACCTGCTCGGGGGTGAGCCCGGCCAGGCCCTGCGCCAGGATCGACGCGAAGCCGCGCGTCGTGGGCGCCTCGCGGGGAGCAGTGGCGTGCAGGTGCACGATCCCGCCCTCCACATCGACGACGATGAAGACGGGCGCCTGGCACTCCTCCACGCGCTCGAAGAGGTCCGGGTGGTCGCGGTAGCGCTCGGGCAGGTCGGGGAGCTCGTTCGAGAACTCGAGCAGGAGCTGCAGGCGCTCCGGCTTCTCGAGGGCGAGGAACTCCTCGCGGATGTCGCGCAGAGCGTCGGGGAGCGTGGTGTCGGTCATCCGGTCCAGTGTCTCATCGGGGGAGGGGCGGCGGGCGGTCGCAGCGGAGGCCGGGAGCCCGGATGCGGCCCGTCGACGGGCGGATCGGCGCTCCCGGCCTCCGCCGTGACGCGTCAGCGGGCCGCGGGGGCCTCGCCGGGCTCGGCGCCCTGCACGATCGGGACGCGGACGGCGCTGCCCCACTCGGTCCAGGAGCCGTCGTAGTTGCGGACGCCCTCGAAGCCGAGGAGGTGGGTCAGCACGAACCAGGTGTGGGCGGAGCGCTCGCCGATCCGGCAGTAGGCGATGACGGAGTCGCCGTCCTTCAGCCCCGCGCCCTCGCGGTAGATGCCGTTCAGCTCGTCGAGGGGGCGGAAGGTGCCGTCCTCGGCGGCGGCCCTGCCCCACGGCACGTTCTGCGCGCTCGGGATGTGACCGGCGCGCAGGGCGCCCTCCTCCGGGTAGGCCGGCGCCGTGGTGCGCTGCCCGGTGAACTCCTCCGGGGAGCGGACGTCGATCAGCGGGTTGCCGAAGTGCGCGAGGACGTCGTCCTTGAAGGCGCGGATCTCGGCGTCGCTGCGTTCGACGACGGGGTACTCGGCGGGCTCCGGGGAGGAGGCGTCGGTGGTCGTCGGGCGGCCCTCCGCGAGCCACTTGTCGCGGCCGCCGTCGAGCAGACGGACGTCCTCGTGACCGAAGAGGGTGAAGACCCAGAGCGCGTAGGCGGCCCACCAGTTGTTCTTGTCGCCGTAGACGACGACGGTGGTGTCGCGGGCGATGCCCTTGCCGCCGACGAGCGCGGCGAACGCGGCGCCGTCGATGTAGTCGCGCTGCACCGGGTCGTTGAGGTCGGTGTGCCAGTCGATCTTGACGGAGCCGGGGATGTGGCCGGTCTCGTAGAGCAGGACGTCCTCGTCGGACTCGACGACGACGAGACCGGGAGTGCCGAGGCGCTGCTCGAGCCAGTCGGCGCTGACGAGCCGTTCGGGGTGCGCGTAGGAGGCGAACTTCGGCGACGGATCGGTTTCGACGGACAAGGAGGACCTCCAGGATGGTGCGCGGAGCGCGGGCGTGATTCCACGGCGGGCTACGCTGGAGCCCGCCCTTCAGCGACAGTACGCGTCCGCGGACGACGCCGCACGGAGGGCGCCGTAAGAGTTCGACACAGAACCGCGGCGGCTCCGTGCCCGGTGCGGCCGCCGCCACTGAGCGCACTGACCCCCGCCGTGCGCAGGATGCGAGACGCGAGTGAGCCCCGACGACGTCCGATCGACGAGCAGCCTGACCGCCCGCTCGCCCCAGATCAGCGGGCACGAGATCGCGTCGACGCTGGTGCCCCCGCGCCAGTTCGAGGGCGCCACCTTCGAGAGCTACCGTCCCGACCCGGAGTACCCCTCGCAGGCCGACGCGGTGGAGGCTCTCCGCGCGTTCGCCGCCGGCGGCGGATCCAAGGGAGGCGGAGGCGGCTTCCTGGGCTTCGGCCGGAAGAAGGCCCCCGCGGTCAAGCCGGGCGTGTACCTCGACGGCGGCTTCGGCGTCGGCAAGACCCACCTGCTCGCGGCGATCTGGCACGCGGTGCCGGGCCGCACCTACTTCGGGACGTTCATCGAGTACACCGCGCTCGTCGGCGCGCTCGGCTACGCGGCGACCGTCTCGCTCCTCAAGGGCTCGGCGCTGCTGTGCATCGACGAGTTCGAGCTGGACGACCCGGGCGACACGATGCTGATGACGCGGCTCCTCGGCGAGCTGGTCGCCTCCGGGACCCGCATCGCCGCGACCTCGAACACCCCGCCCAACGCGCTGGGCGAGGGGCGCTTCGCCGCAGCGGACTTCCTCCGCGAGATCCAGTCGATGGCCGCCCACTTCGAGACGATGCGGATCGACGGCACCGACTACCGGCGCCGCGACATCGAGGGCCACGCCGTGGTGCGCACCGACGAGGAGATCGACGCTCTCGTCGCGGCCGCCCCCGCCGGCTCCGTCGTCACCGACGACCCGTTCGCGGAGGCCGTGCACCACCTGGGCACCGTGCACCCCTCCCGCTACATCAAGGTGATCGACGGCGTCGACACCATCGTGCTCCGGGGCGTCACCGCTCTGACCGACCAGACCGACGCCCTGCGCCTCGTGGCCTTCATCGACCGGGTCTACGACGCGCAGATCCCGGTCCTCGCCTCCGGGACGCCCCTCGACGAGGTCTTCGGCGGCGACATGCTGAGCGGCGGCTACCGCAAGAAGTACCTGCGCTCGATGTCGCGGCTCATCGCGCTCACCTCGATGGCGCCCCGCTCCTAGGGGCGGATCCGCTCTCCTCCCGGCGTTCCCGGGCTCGTCGTCGTGCCGTCCGCCAGCGCGCCGTAACGCGCTTTTTACACAGGGGCCTCGGCCGTAACCTCCGCGAAACGCGGTGCCTCACGGGACGAAACCTCGCGCCACCAGACTGTCGGCTACCCGAGGTGACCCGACACCCGCGTGTCTCCAGGCCGTGCTCCGACGCAGCGTCCTCGCTCCGGGCTTTTCTCTGCACACTCACGAGAGGTTCAACAATGGATCAAGGCAATACCGCGTTCCTGCTCATCGCAGCCGCGCTGGTCCTGCTCATGACCCCCGGGCTCGCCTTCTTCTACGGCGGCCTGGTGCGTGCGAAGAGCGTCATCAGCATGATGATGCTCAGCTTCGGAGCCATGGGCCTCATCGGGGTCCTCTGGGTCCTGTACGGCTACGCGATCGCGTTCGGCAACGGCCCGTCCGGCCCCGCAGGGACCGACACCTTCGTCGGCATCGACGGCGTCCTCGGCATCGACACCGCCCAGATCGGCCTGCAGGGCATCTACAACGACGCGCTCGGCGAGCAGACGTCGGCCTTCCCGACGCTGGCCTTCGCCGCGTTCCAGGCGACGTTCGCGATCATCACCGTCGCGCTCATCTCCGGCGCCATCGCGGACCGCGCGAAGTTCGGCGCCTGGATGGTCTTCGCCGGCGTCTGGGCCACCGTCGTCTACTTCCCGGTCGCCTCGTGGGTCTTCAACTTCACCCTCGGCGACGACGCCACCGTCGTCGACGGCGGCTGGATCGCCTACGGCGTCGGCGCGATCGACTTCGCGGGCGGCACCGCCGTCCACATCAACGCCGGAGCGGCGGCCCTCGCCCTCGCCCTGGTGCTCGGCAAGCGCGTCAACTTCACCAAGGGCGCGCACCAGCCGCACAACCCGCCGTTCGTGCTCCTGGGCGCCGGACTGCTGTGGTTCGGCTGGTTCGGCTTCAACGCCGGCTCCGAGCTCGCCGCCGACGGCATCGCGGCCGTCGCCTTCCTCAACACCATCGCCGCTCCGGCCGCCGCGATCCTCGGCTGGCTCGTCGTCGAGAAGATCAAGGACGGCAAGCCCACCTCGATCGGCGCCGCCTCGGGCGCGGTCGCGGGCCTCGTCGCGATCACCCCGGCGTGCGCCAGCCTGTCGCCGTTCTGGGCGATCGTCCTGGGAGTCATCACCGGAGCCGTCTGCGCCCTGGCGATCGACCTCAAGTACCGCCTCGGCTACGACGACTCGCTCGACGTGGTCGGCGTGCACCTGGTCGGCGGCCTCATCGGAACGCTCTACATCGGCTTCTTCGGCACCGGCGTGGGCCTGTTCCTCACCGGCGACGCGAGCCAGCTCGGCAAGCAGGCCCTCGCGGCCTTCACCGTCCTCGCCTACTCCTTCGTCATGACGCTCCTCATCGGCTGGATCATCCAGAAGACGATGGGCTTCCGCGTGAAGAACGAGGACGAGATCGCCGGCATCGACACGGCCATCCACGGCGAGGCGGGCTACGTCCTGGCGGACTGACCCCCTCCTCCGCAGCACCCGACGGGGTGCCGGCTCTCCGGAGCCGGCACCCCGTCGGCGCGTCCGGGCCGGGCGACCGCCGGGCGCGCCCCCGCGGGCGGGCGGCTGAGAATCCGGGCTAGGGTTCCGGGGTGCCCTCCTCGCGCTCGGTCGTGTCCCTGCTCCTCCGACTCCTCGGCCGCGCGGTCGCCCCGCGGCCGGACGCCGGGCCCCGCCCGCAGCGCCCGTACCTGAGCACGACGGCGCCGACCCCGGGCGCGAGCGGAGTGGGCCGCACCGTCGAGGTCGACCCGTCGCGGCTCCGCGGGGTCCGCCTGGGCTACGCGCCCACGCCCGACGGCGACCCGGACCCGGGCGAGGTCGTCTGGACCTGGGTGCCGTACGAGGAGGACGACGGCCGCGGCAAGGACCGCCCGGTGCTCGTGCTCGCGGTCGAGAAGTCGGGGACGGTGCTCGCCGTGCGGCTGAGCTCGAAGGAGCACTCCGACTACCTGGCGGTCGGCGCCGGCGGCTGGGACCCGGACGGGCGGCCCAGCTGGGTCGACCCGGAGCGCGTGTTCCGCGTGCACCCCGCCGGGATGCGCCGCGAAGGAGCAGCTCTGGAGCGCGCTCGGTACGACGCCGTCGCCCGGGTGCTCTCGGCGCGGTACGGCTGGCACTGAGCGCTCGACGTCGTCGAGCGGCCACGAGAGGTCGCCGCTGAGCGCCTCAGGGGAGATCCCTGCCCGTCGAACGAGAGCCGTGCTCCTCGGAGGAGGCGTCAGACCGGGTCGATCGGCACGAAGCCCGCGTACTTCGCGGCGCGGCCGTCCCCGGAGGACGTGCCCGTGAGCCTCCGCTGCACCCACGGCGCGACGTGCTGCCGGTAGTACTGCACGGTTCCGCCGCGCCGGAGTGCGGCCTCGGGAGCGTCGGGCAGCGCGGCGGGCGGTGTGAGCCCGAGCGCCCGCAGGACCCGGTCGGCCACCCGCCGGTGTCCCCGCGGGCCGAGGTGCAGGCGGTCCTCCGACCACAGCTCCGGATCGGCGAAAGCGGGGTCGTGCCAGTTGTCGGCGACGACCACGTCGGTCCGGTGGCTCGTCCGGCGCAAGACGGCGTCGGTCAGCGCGTCCCCGCGGCGGCGGATGAGAGAGCCGAGCGGGAGCCGCGGAGACGGGTCGGCGCCGGCCAGGGCGATCAGCAGGACGCCCTGCTCGTCGCAGCGCGCGAGGACGCGGAGGTAGGCGTCGGCGATCCGCTCGATGTCGGCGCGCGGGCGCAGCATGTCGTTGCCGCCTCCGTTGAAGGAGAGGTGGGTCGGGCCCAGGGCGAGCGCGGGCTCGAGCTGCTCGGCGAGGATCGGCGCGATGAGCCGGCCCCGGATCGCGAGATTGGCGTACTCGATCCGCTCGCCCGTGGCCGCCGCCCATCCCGCGGCCGTCAGATCGGCCCAGCCGCGCGGGGTGCCGTCCGGCCGCTCGTCGCCGACGCCCTCGGTGAAGGAATCGCCGATCGCGACGTAGCGGACGGCCGTCATCGGCGGGTTCCGGAGGTGCGCATCGTGGCACTGTACCGCTCCGCGGCCGGGCTCAGGCGCGGCGCCTCAGCGGGGTGACAGGTGCCGAGCGGACGCTGCTGGGGCGGTCCGGCGTCGCGGCGCCCGGCGCTGCGGCGAGCAGCTCCTCCTCGGGCCGGGTGCCGGGCCGGTGCTCGCGCTCGGGACGCGGGGCGGCCCGGAACCAGGCGGCCAGCGCGGAGGACCGGCGGTGCCTCCGGTGGTCGCGGTCCAGCTCGGCGGTGCCCCGGTAGCCGGAGCCCCGGGCGATGCGGTCGAGGCCGCCGAGAGCGACGGGGGTGCTCGTCATCAGGACGGCGGCCAGCTCGAGTCGGCGGAGGGCGAGGTGCTCGTCGAGGCCGAGCCCGTAGCAGCGGCGGAACCGCAGCCGCAGCAGCAGGGCGGGCATCCGCAGCTCGGCGGCGAGGTGGTGGACGGTGAAGCGCCGATCGAGGTAGCGCTCGTTGACGAGGGCGGCCGCCGCGATGGCGACGACGTCGAGCGGCCGCCCTCGTCAACGAGCGCTACCTCGATCGGCGCTTCACCGTCCACCACCTCGCCGCCGAGCTGCGGATGCC
>NZ_PSWK01000032.1:0-38300 GCF_002932735.1 Rathayibacter sp. AY1B7 | reverse complement strand
AGCGAGCGGCGAGGGAGCGGGGGAGGGCGGCGCGTAGACTGGGGCGGCCATGATCCAGACTCTCGACCTCCGCGGCCGTCGTCCCTCCTCCGCCGAGCTCCTCGCCCTCGTGCCCCGCAATCCGGGCACCTCCGCCTCCGTCGGGCCCGTCGTCGCCGAGCTGATCGCCGACGTCCGCGAACGCGGCGCGGAAGCGCTCCTCGACCAGGCGGAGCGGCTGGACGGCGTGCGCCCCCCGCACCTCCGCGTGCCCGCCGAGCAGATCGCCGAGGCGCTCGACCGCCTCGACCCGGCCATCCGCAGCGCACTCGAGGAGGCGATCGCGCGCGTCCGCCGCGCCAGCGCCGCACAGATCCCCCCGCCCCGCACCACCGAGCTCGACGACGGCGCCACGGTCACCCAGCGCTGGCAGCCCGTCGCCCGCGCCGGGCTGTACGTCCCCGGCGGCAAGGCGGTCTACCCGTCGAGCGTCGTCATGAACGCCGTGCCCGCGCAGGCCGCCGGAGTCGCCTCCATCGCCCTGGTCTCGCCGCCGCAGAAGGCGTTCGGCGGCTCCGTCCACCCCACGATCCTCGCGGCGGCCGCTCTGCTCGGCATCGACGAGGTCTACGCGGTCGGAGGCGCCGGAGCCGTCGCCGCACTGGCCTACGGCGTCGACTCGATCGGGCTGGACCCCGTCAGCATCATCACCGGGCCGGGCAACGTCTGGGTCACCACCGCGAAGCGTCAGGTGCTCGGGCAGGTCGGCATCGACTCCGAGGCGGGCCCGACCGAGATCCTCGTGATCGCCGACGACTCCGCCGACCCGCGCCTGGTTGCCGCCGACCTGGTCAGCCAGGCCGAGCACGACGAGGCCGCCTCCGCGGTCCTGGTCACCGACAGCGCCGAGCTCGCCGCCGCCGTCGAGCGCGAGGTCGCCGCCCAGGCCGCTGCCACCCGCCACGCGGAGCGCGTGGCCATCGCACTCGACGGCCCGCAGTCCGCGCTCGTGATCGTCGACGACCTCGAGCTCGCCTGCGCGTTCAGCGACGCCTACGGCCCCGAGCACCTCGAGCTGCACACGGCCGACCCCGTCGCGACCGCCGAGCGGATCCACGACGCCGGCGCGATCTTCCTCGGCCCGACCACCCCGGTGAGCCTGGGCGACTACCTCGCCGGCTCCAACCACGTGCTCCCGACCCTCGGGCAGGCGCGCTTCTCCTCCGGGCTCGGCGCCTACACCTTCCTCCGGCCGCAGCAGCTGATCTCGTACGACCGCGGTGCGCTCGAGCGCGTCGCCCCGCACATCCGCGCTCTCAGCGACGCCGAGGCGCTGCCCGCCCACGGCGACGCCGTCGACGCCCGCTTCGCCTGAGACCGAGAGGCCCTCGATGTTCTGCCCCTTCTGCCGGCACCCCGACTCCCGAGTGATCGACTCGCGCACGAGCGACGACGGCCTCTCGATCCGCCGCCGCCGGCAGTGCCCGTCGTGCGGCCGGCGCTTCTCGACGACCGAGACCGCGAGCCTCGTCGTGATCAAGCGCAGCGGAGTCGTGGAGCCGTTCAGCCGCGAGAAGATCGTCAGCGGCGTCCGGAAGGCCTGCCAGGGCCGGCCCGTCACCGACACCGATCTGGCCGTGCTCGCGCAGCGGGTGGAGGAGAGCATCCGCTCCACGGGCGCCTCGCAGATCGACGCGAACGACATCGGCCTCGCCATCCTGCCGCCGCTGCGCGAGCTCGACGAGGTGGCCTACCTCCGCTTCGCGAGCGTCTACCAGGCGTTCGATTCGCTGGACGACTTCGAGTCTGCGATCACCCTGCTCCGCGCCGAGCGCACCTCCGTGCCCCACAGCGCCGACGAGATCTGAGGCCCGGGTGTACCCGCTCCTGTTCCGCACAGTCCTGCGCCGCCTCGACCCGGAGCGGGCGCACCACCTGAGCTTCCCGGTGATCCGGGCCCTCGGAGCCCTCGCTCCGGTCCTGCGCCGGACCACCGTCCCGCGCGGAACGCCCGCGGTCGAGACGCTCGGCCTCCGCTTCGAGACCCCGTTCGGCGTCGCGGCCGGCTTCGACAAGGACGCCACCGCGGTCCTGGGCTTCGGCGCGCTCGGCTTCGGACACGTCGAGGTCGGGACCCTGACCGCTCGGGCGCAGCCGGGCAACGACCGGCCGCGCCTCTTCCGGCTGATCGCGGACCGCGCCGTCGTCAACAGGATGGGCTTCAACAATCACGGCGCCGAGGCTGCGGCGCAACGGCTGATCCGGCTGCGCAGCGCGCGCCGCCGCCCCGTGATCGGCGTGAACATCGGCAAGAGCCGGGTGGTCGAGGTGGACGACGCGATCGAGGACTACCTGATCAGCACGCGCCTGCTCGCGCCGCTCGCCGACTACCTCGTCGTGAACGTCAGCTCGCCGAACACCCCCGGGCTCCGCGGCCTGCAGGAGATCGACCGCCTCGAGCCGCTCCTCGCGGCCGTCAAGGACGCCGCCGAGACGACGCCTCTGCTGGTCAAGATCGCCCCCGACCTCTCCGACGACGAGGTCGGCCGGGTCGCCGAGCTCGCCGTCCGCCTGGGTCTGGACGGGATCATCGCGACCAACACGACGCTCTCCCGGGAGGGCCTCTCGACCGACCGCGCCGTGGTCGAGGCGGCCGGCGCCGGCGGCCTCTCCGGTGCCCCGCTGGCCGCGCGCTCGCTCGAGGTGCTCCGCGTGATCCGCGGCGCCGTCCCCGCGGCCTTCTGCGTGATCTCCGTCGGAGGAGTCGAGACGGCCGAGGACGTGCGCGAGCGCCTCGACGCGGGCGCCACCCTCGTCCAGGGCTACACCGCCTTCATCTACCGCGGGCCCCTGTGGGCTCGGGACATCAACCGGGGACTGGCCCGCGCCTCCTGACCCGCCGTGCACCACGAAGGGCCCCCGGAGCCGCGCGAGGCGCGACCGCAGGGGCCCTTCGTGGTCCGCCGTCCGACTACTCGGGGAAGGCGCGGCGCTTGACCTGGGGCTTCGGCAGGCGCATGACGCGCAGCTGGAGGGCGCGCATCGCGGCGTACCAGCGGATGCCCTTCTCGACCTTGTCGGCGCCGTAGCGCTCGGCGAGCTTCCGGCGCATCCGCATGCCGAGGAGGATGCAGTCGATCACCGCGAGGAGGAAGAACACCCAGAGGATGACCAGCGTCGCGTACTGCAGCTCCGGCTGCGGGAAGAAGCTCAGCAGCAGGACGACGACCATCACCGGGATGAGGAACTCGCCGAGGCTGAAGCGTGCGTCGACCCAGTCGCGCACGAACTTGCGCTGAGGACCCTTGTCGCGCAGCGGCAGGTAGCGCTGGTCACCGGCGGCCAGGCCGATGCGGGCCTGCTCGCGTGACACGGCGGCCTTCTCGCGGGCGTCGCGGGCGGCCTGCTTGCGGTCGGTGACGACCAGCGGACGCTTGCGGGCCAGCTCCTGCTCGCGCCGGGTCGGCGTCGGCCGGCCCTTCCCGGAGCCGGGCGAGCCGGCGTCGTCGGGCGTGTCGGTTGCGATCGGGTGCTTGGCCACGGGGAACGTCCTTGGAATCGGGGGTCTCTTAAGATTACCTCCATGGCTCACGACGCTCCGACTCCGCCCGCACTCTCCTCCGACGAGGAGGCCGTCCTCGCCGCCGTCCGCGACGATCTGCCGCGCTCGCTCGCCCAGCTCGGGCAGCTCGTGCGGATCCCGTCCGTCTCGTGGGACGGCTTCGACGCCACCCGCGTGGCCGCCAGCGCCGAGGCGATCGCCGAGCTCGCGCGCGAGACGGGCGTCTTCGACAACGTCGCGATCCACAGCGCCACGATCGACGGCACCGACGTGCTCGGCCAGCCTGCCGTCCTGGCCACCCGCGCCGCCCGCAACGGAGCGCCGACCGTCCTCCTCTACGCCCACCACGACGTGCAGCCGCAGGGCGCCGAGTCGGCGTGGGAGACGCCTCCGTTCGAGCCGACCGTGCGCGGCGACCGCCTGTACGGGCGCGGTGCCGCCGACGACAAGGCGGGAGTCGTGTCCCACCTCGCCGCGGTGCGCGCACTCCGCGAGGTCGCGGGCGAGGACCACGACCTCGGGCTCGTCCTCTTCATCGAGGGGGAGGAGGAGTTCGGGTCGCGCTCGTTCCCCACCTTCCTCCGCGAGCACCACGACGCCCTCCGCGCGGATGCGATCATCGTCGCCGACAGCGACAACTGGGACGTCGACACCCCCGCGCTGACGGTGGGCCTGCGCGGCAACGTCACCTTCACCCTCACCGTCAGCACTCTCGCGCACGCCTCGCACTCGGGCATGCTCGGCGGAGCGGTCCCGGACGCGATGCTCGCGGCGGTCCGCCTGCTCGCGACGCTCTGGAACGAGGACGGCTCGGTCGCCGTCGCCGGCCTCACCGAGCACGACGGAGCGGTGCCCGAGACGACCGAGGAGGACCTCCGCCGCGACTCCGGGCTGCTCGACGGGGTCTCGCCGATCGGCACCGGCGCGATCCTCTCGCGCCTGTGGTCGAAGCCGGCCGTCACGGTCACCGGGATCGACGCGCCCAGCGTCGTCGACGCCTCCAACACCCTCGTCCCGTCCGTGCGCGTGAAGATCAGCGCCCGCATCGCCCCCGGCCAGGACGCGGAGGAGGCGTTCGCCGCCATCGAGAGCCACCTCCGGGCGAACTCCCCGTTCGGCGCCCACCTCGCGATCGAGGACGTCGACACCGGCAGTCCGTTCCTGGTCGACGCGACCGGCTGGGCCGTGGACCTGGTGAAGGGCGCGATGGCGGACGCCTGGGGACGCGAGCCTCTCGAGACCGGGATCGGCGGGAGCATCCCGTTCATCGCCGACCTCGTGCGCGAGTTCCCCGAGGCGCAGATCCTCGTCACCGGTGTCGAGGACCCCGACTCGCGCGCGCACAGCCCCAACGAGTCGCTGCACCTGGGCGTCTTCAAGCGCGCCGCGCAGACCGAGGCGCTGTTCCTGCTCCGCGCCGCCGCTCACCGCGACTGACCACCGGTCGTGGAATACCCGGGTGACCACCCGGGTTGCAGCCGTAGAATCCCGGAAGGCACGACGACCGTTCCGCCCGTCCCCTGAGGAGTGACATGTCAGACACACTGACCGACCAGACGGCGACCCCCCTCGCCACCCCGCCCAGCGCGGCCCACGGCGTCTCGATGACCCCGACCGCCGCCGCCAAGGTCAAGAGCCTGCTCGAGCAGGAGGGCCGCGACGACCTGCGCCTGCGCGTCGCGGTGCAGCCCGGCGGATGCTCCGGCCTCATCTACCAGCTCTACTTCGACGAGCGCACCCTCGACGGCGACGCCGCGGTGGAGTTCGAGGGCGTCGGCCTCGTCGTTGACAAGATGAGCGTCCCCTACCTCGACGGCGCCTCGATCGACTTCGAGGACACCATCCAGAAGCAGGGCTTCACCATCGACAACCCCAACGCGGGCGGCAGCTGCGCCTGCGGCGACAGCTTCCACTGACGCCGCGCGGCCCCGGGCCGTAGCTCCTCCGAACGGCGTCCGACAGTCCACTCCGGTGGCCCGTCGGGCGCCGTTCGTCATGACTGCACCACTCGACCGGGACGTCAAGAGCGGGTCGTCGTGCACCGGGCCGCCGGAGCGGAAGGGTAGGCTGGAGCCGGTCTAATACAGTTTCGTGTGAACTGGTCCCCAGTCTTCCGAAAGGTCACCGGTGCGCTTCAATCGCCGAATCCGCAGATGGGTCGCTGCCCCCGTCGCAGGAGCCCTCGCCCTCGTCCTCGCGGGCTGCACGCAAGAGCAGCTCCAGGGCTGGCTCCCCACCGAACCCGGCACGACGAACCACGTCGACCGCGTCATCGGACTCTGGGTCACCTCCTGGATCGTCCTGCTCGCCGTCGGCGTCGTCACGTGGGGTCTCACCATCTGGGCGGTGGTCGTCTACCGCCGTCGCAAGGGGCAGACCGGCCTGCCGGTCCAGCTGCGCTACAACATGCCGATCGAGATCTTCTACACGATCGTGCCGCTGATCCTCGTGATCGGCTTCTTCGCCTTCACCGCGCGCGACCAGGCCGCCATCGAGCAGCCCTACGACGACCCGGACGAGACCATCCAGGTGTACGGCAAGCAGTGGGCGTGGGACTTCAACTACGTCGACGAGGACGTCTACTCCGCCGGCATCCAGGGCCAGTACCAGGAGGGCGGAGACGCCGCCGGCTCGCTCGTCGAGTCCGAGATCCCCACGCTCTACCTGCCCGTCGGACAGAAGATCAAGATCCAGCTCGACGCGCGCGACGTGATCCACTCCTTCTGGGTCGTCGACTTCCTCTACAAGAAGGACATGATCCCCGGCAAGACGAACTACATGTACGTCACGCCTCTCAAGGAGGGGACCTACGCGGGCAAGTGCGCCGAGCTCTGCGGCGAGTACCACTCCGCGATGCTCTTCAACGTCAAGGTCGTCTCGCAGGGCGAGTACGACGACTACATCCAGTCGCTGCGCGACGCGGGCCAGACCGGTCAGCTCGGCGCCGAGTACAACCGCAATTCGAACCTTCCCGGAACCGGCGCGCCGGCCCGCGAGAACGAGGAGTAAGGGAGCATGAGCACCGCCACGGCACCCCGCCCGACGCGCACCGCCGGCACTCCGCCGGTCCAGCGCAAGGCGAACGTCCTCGTCCGCTGGATGACGTCGACCGACCACAAGGTCATCGGGTACATGTACCTGATCACGTCGTTCATCTACTTCTGCATCGCCGGCGTGATGGCACTCGTCATCCGCGCCCAGCTGTTCGAGCCCGGCCTGAACGTGGTCGAGACGCGCGAGCAGTACAACCAGCTGTTCACGATGCACGGCACGATCATGCTGCTGATGTTCGCGACGCCGCTCTTCGCCGGCTTCGCCAACGTCCTGATGCCGCTGCAGATCGGCGCCCCCGACGTCGCGTTCCCCCGCCTCAACGCCTTCGCGTACTGGCTCTACAGCTTCGGCTCGCTCATCGCGGTCGCCGGATTCGTCACCCCGCAGGGTGCGGCGTCCTTCGGCTGGTTCGCGTACGCGCCACTGTCGAGCACGACGTTCTCACCAGGGCTCGGCGGCAATCTCTGGGTCTTCGGCCTCGCGCTCTCGGGCTTCGGCACGATCCTCGGCGCGGTGAACTTCATCACGACGATCATCACGATGCGCGCTCCCGGCATGACGATGTTCCGCATGCCGA
Organism: Rathayibacter sp. AY1B7; assembly: GCF_002932735.1. Classification (NCBI taxonomy): domain Bacteria; kingdom Bacillati; phylum Actinomycetota; class Actinomycetes; order Micrococcales; family Microbacteriaceae; genus Rathayibacter; species Rathayibacter sp. AY1B7. Next base: position 31,128 of record NZ_PSWK01000032.1, on the reverse strand, counting down.
TCTTCACCTGGAACATCCTGGTGACGTCGATCCTCGTGCTGCTCGCGTTCCCGGTGCTCGCCGCCGCGATGTTCGCCCTCGGCGCCGACCGGGTGTTCGACGCCCACATCTACGATGCGGCCAACGGCGGTGTCCTGCTCTGGCAGCACCTGTTCTGGTTCTTCGGCCACCCCGAGGTGTACATCATCGCGCTGCCGTTCTTCGGCATCGTGTCCGAGGTCTTCCCGGTCTTCAGCCGCAAGCCGATCTTCGGCTACAAGACGCTGATCTACGCGACCATCGCGATCGCCGCCCTCTCCGTGACGGTGTGGGCGCACCACATGTACGTCACCGGATCGGTCCTGCTGCCGTTCTTCTCGCTGATGACCATGCTCATCGCGGTTCCGACCGGCGTGAAGATCTTCAACTGGGTCGGCACCATGTGGCGCGGATCGGTGACCTTCGAGACCCCGATGATCTGGGCGATCGGCTTCCTGATCACCTTCACCTTCGGTGGACTCACCGGCGTGATCCTCGCGTCGCCCCCGCTCGACTTCCACGTCTCGGACTCGTACTTCGTGGTGGCGCACTTCCACTACGTCGTGTTCGGAACCGTCGTCTTCGCGATGTTCTCGGGCTTCTACTTCTGGTGGCCCAAGTGGACCGGCAAGATGCTGAACGAGACGCTGGGCAAGTGGCACTTCTGGCTGCTGTTCATCGGCTTCCACACCACCTTCCTGATCCAGCACTGGCTGGGCGTCGTCGGCATGCCGCGCCGCTACGCCAGCTACCTGCCCGAGGACGGCTTCACCTGGATGAACCAGGTGTCGACGGTCGGAGCGATGATCCTCGCGGTGTCGCTGATCCCGTTCTTCCTGAACGTGTACATCACGGCCCGCAAGGCGCCCAAGGTGACGGTGAACGACCCGTGGGGCTTCTCCCGGTCGCTCGAGTGGGCCACCTCGTGCCCGCCGCCCCGCCACAACTTCACCTCGATCCCGCGCATCCGCAGCGAGGCCCCGGCGTTCGACCTCAACCACCCCGAGGCCGGCATCCCCGTCGGAATCGGTCCGGCGAAGGACGCTCCGGACGCCCCCACGTACGACAAGTCCGAAGGCACGGTGAAGTAGGGCCATGCGCGCCAACGTCAATCTCTTCTGGCTCCTCGCGGGCTTCTTCCTCCTCGCCGACATCACGTACATCGTGTGGTCGCTGCTCGACACGGGCCAGGTGGAGTGGGTCGGCACCGTCGGCATCGGCCTCTCGGCCGTGCTGGGCGCGTTCATCGCGTTTTACGTCGGCCGCGTCCACAAGGCGCAGGGTGCCGAGCTCCCCGAGGACCGCCTCGATGCGGACATCGATGACGGAGACCCTGAGCTGGGCTTCTTCAGCCCGTGGAGCTGGTGGCCGCTGATCCTGGGCGGTTCCGCGGCCCTCGGATTCCTCGGCCTGGCCGTGGGGTTCTGGATCACCTACATCGCCGTCGGACTCTTCCTGGTCGCCATCGCCGGCTGGGTGTACGAGTACTACCGCGGGTACTTCGCCCGCTAGGGCGCATCGCACGGCCGAGGGCCGGGTGCACGAGGGCTTGGGCTCCGTGCACCCGGCCTTTTCGCTTATCCAGGAGGAAGCGATGCGCGGTCGGGGCCCGGTCGGCTCGGCCGTTCGGCTGCGTGCAGGGGCGTCATTCGCCGATCGGTGGCGGATCGAGCCTCCCGGTGAGAGCCGGGACCTCCCGGTGAGGGCCGGGGCCTCCCGGTGAGGGCCGGGATCGCTCAGTGAGGGATGACGAGGTGAGCTGGATCTCTCGCGGTGTCCTGCTGGCGGGACACCGAGGCGTCCTGCGCGGAGGAACTCGTCTGGGCACATCCCGGCGGCCCGCGACGTGGATGCTCGCAGGGGAGTGCAGCGGGCGGCGCCGAGCAGGAGCGTCGGCCCGCGTCATCACCCCTACGGGTCTGCGCTGCAACGGCTCCTGCTCCGGTCGCGGGTAAGCGGGCTACGCCTGTGGCGGCTCTTCTGTGCGCTTGTGGGTGTGCCGACGGTGGTGTGGCCCGCTACGGTCGCGGATACTGCTGCGCCTGCGGCTGTACTGGGCCTGCCGCGCCTGTTCTGGCGCCTGCGCCGCCCTACGGACTCCTGCACACCGTTCCGACCCCAGCGGAGCCCGCACCCCGGCGGAACCGCGGGCGCCCCTGCGGCTCTTAGAGTTCCTCGGTACGTATAGCGGGTCGTGCCGGTCGGTGCGAGGACAAGGAGCCTGAGACGCCGCTGCAGCGACGGACGTCGAGGCCCGGAGGTCGCCTCCTCTGTCTCACCGGCGAGCGTCGCCGTCGCCGATCACAGAGGGTTCGACCGTGAGCGGGGGAGGGCAGTCCTTCTAGGCCTGCTGAGGATGGGTGCCCTGGAACCGATGCCGAGCGTCTCGACGTGGACGGGGACGGGGACCTCACCGGACGACGACACTGCGACCATGCAGACAGGCTGGATCACTCGGTGATCCGAGGGAGGCGGACGTCTCCAGCTCGGCGGTCAGATGGCATCTCGGGATCCGAGGAGCGGGGGCCTCGAGTTCCGGAGTATCGCCCCACGTTCCTGCCGGCTTGTCGCCGTCGAGGCGCTGTGATCCGGTCTCACCGGCTCTCGGTGCACCGACGACCTCCACCGCGCCGGAGGACAGGCGCCGCCCCGCTGCGGGAACGACGAAGGGCCCGGACGAATGAACGTCCGGGCCCTTCGGGGGAGGATCAGTGCTCGCTGTGCGAGCTCTCGAGCTCCTTCTGGGTGACGGGGGTGATCCGGTCCTCGAAGAACCAGCGGGAGAGGCCGGCGCGGACGCGCTGCGGGGCGGTGATGCGGCCACGCGAGTCCGGACGGATCATCAGGGGCTCGTACTCGTCCTGACCGACGAGCTTCCACCGCTCGTACTCGTCGAGCTGCTGGTGCACCTCGATGAACTCGCCGCCGGGGAGGCGGACGATGCGGCCCGACTCGAAGCCGTGCAGCGCGATCTCGCGGTCCTTCTTCTGCAGCGCCAGGCAGATGCGCTTGGTGATGAAGTACGCGATGAACGGACCCGCGATGAGCAGGAACTGCAGGCTGTGGATCACGCCCTCCATCGTGAGGTGGAAGTGCGTCGCGATGAGGTCGGATGAGGCGGCGGCCCAGAGGACGGCGTAGAAGCTGACTCCGGCGGCGCCGATCGCGGTGCGGGTCGCGGCGTTGCGCGGGCGGTCGAGCAGGTGGTGCTCGCGCTTGTCACCGGTGATCCACGCCTCGAGGAACGGGTAGAGCATGACCACGGCGATGAACAGTCCGAGACCGACGAGCGGGATCAGGATGTTGAACGACAGGGTTCCGATGCCCGGGATGGCCCACTCGAGTCCCGGCGGGACGAGGCGCAGGGCGCCGTCGGCGAAGCCGATGTACCAGTCGGGCTGGGTTCCCGCGGAGACGGGCGAGGGGTCGTACGGGCCGTAGTTCCAGATCGGGTTGATCGTGAACAGCGAGGCGATGAGGACGACGACGCCGAAGACGATGAAGAAGAATCCACCGGCCTTCGCGGCGTAGACCGGCAGCACCGGGTAGCCGACGACGTTCTGCTCGGTCTTGCCCGCACCGGGGAACTGGGTGTGCTTGTGGACGACCACGAACACGAGGTGCAGGGCGATGAACGCGAGCACCAGCGCCGGCAGCAGCAGGATGTGCAGCGTGTAGAGGCGGCCGACGATGTCGGTGCCCGGGAACTCGCCGCCGAAGAGCAGGAACGAGATCCAGGTGCCGACGATCGGGATGCCCTTGACCATGCCGTCGATGATGCGGAGGCCGTTGCCCGAGAGCAGGTCGTCGGGGAGCGAGTAGCCGGTGAAGCCCTCGGCCATCGCGAGGATGAAGAGGACGAAGCCGATGACCCAGTTGAGCTCGCGGGGCTTGCGGAACGCACCGGTGAAGAAGATGCGCAGCATGTGCAGGCCGATCGAGGCCACGAACAGCAGTGCCGCCCAGTGGTGGATCTGCCGCATCAGCAGGCCGCCGCGGATGTCGAAGGAGATGTCGAGCGAGGACGACATCGCCGCCGACATCTCGATGCCCTTGAGGGGCAGATAGCTGCCCTCGTAGTGCGTCTCGACCATCGAGGCCTGGAAGAAGAAGGTGAGGAACGTGCCCGACAGCAGGATGATGACGAAGCTGTAGAGCGCGACCTCGCCGAGGAGGAAGGACCAGTGGTCGGGGAAGATCTTGCGACCGAACTCCTTGACGACCGCGGAGATGCTCGTGCGCTCGTCGATGTAGTTCGACGCCGCTCCGACGTACCCCTTCTGGAACTTGCCGGATCCGAGGATGACGCCGTCCTCGGGCTCCGCGGGGGAGTTGGAGGGGCGTGAGGGGGTGGTGGTGGACATGTGAGTCATCGCTCCCAGAAGGACGGTCCGACGGGCTCCGTGAAGTCGCTTCTGGCGACCAGGTAACCCTCGGCGTCGATGGTGATGGGGAGCTGCGGAAGCGGACGCTTCGCCGGGCCGAAGATGACGGCGGCCTCGCGCGTGATGTCGAATTGCGACTGGTGGCACGGGCACAGCAGGTGGTGGGTCTGCTGCTCGTACAGCGCCACAGGGCAGCCGACGTGCGTGCAGATCTTGGAGTAGGCGACGATTCCGTCGTAGTTCCAGGTCTCGCGACCCTCACTGACGATGAGGTCCTCCGGCTTCAGGCGCATCAGGAGGACGGCGGCCTTGGCCTTCTCCTCCAGCTTGCCCTCGGCGTCATTGAGACCCTCGGGGATGACGTGGAAGGCGGATCCGAGGGTGACGTCCGATGCGAGGATCGGCGCTCCCGACGGGTCCAGGGTGAGCCTCGTGCCCTCTTCCCACAGGGTGGTCTTGAGGAGGGCGACGGGGTTCTGGTCCTGCGGGCCGAGGCCCCGGAACAGGATCACGGCGGGCAGGGGGAACACGACGAGGGAGGCGATCAGGCTGTTCCGGACGAGGGAGCGGCGGCCGAAGCCGGACTCCTTGTCGGACTGGTCGAAGATCTCGAGCGCACGGGCGCGGGTGGGCTCCGCGCTGCGGACGGGGTGGCGGATGTCGATGCCCTCGTGGTCCGACATCAGCTGCTTGCCCCAGTGGACGGCGGCGATGCCGATGCCCAGGAGCGCGAGGGACATGCCCAGGCCGATGAACAGCGTGTTCAGCCGGACCGACGCGACGTCCTCGGTGATCGGGAACGCCATGTAGGCGGCGACCGCGAAGATCGAGCCCGCGAAGGAGAGGTAGAAGAGCGTGTACACCGTGCGCTCGGCACGCTTCTCGACCTTGGGGTCGAGGTCGGTCATCCGGGGGCGGTGCGGCGGGAGGCCCGGGTCCTGGACGCGGTCCCGCGTCGCGACCGCGGTGCCGGCCGGAGCCGTTCCGTGCCCGGTGGCCGACGAGGTGGCGAGGTCCGTGCCACCCTCATCGTGCTCTGCCATGGTTCTCCTTTTCACGCCGTGTCGGCACCAGTCGGTGCCGTGGGTCAGTCGCGCCCGTCAGGGCGCTGCAGTCGTCTAGTTGGATCGGGCGGTGATCCACACCGTCAGGGCCACGATCGCGCCGAGGCCGAAGATCCAGAGGAACAGGCCCTCTGCGACCGGCCCGAGGGAGCCGAGCGCGAATCCGCCCGGGGACGGGTTGGCCTCGATGTACTTGAGGTACGAGATGATGTCGCGCTTGTCCTCGGGCGAGATGTTCAGGTCGTTGAAGACCGGCATGTTCTGCGGGCCGGTGACCATCGCCTCGTAGATGTGCGCCTCGGTCACGCCGCCCAGCGGGGGAGCGAACTTGCCCTCCGTGAGCGCGCCGCCGGCTCCGGCGACGTTGTGGCACATCGCGCAGTTGATGCGGAACAGCTCGGCGCCGTTCGCCGCGTCGCCCTGTCCGTCGAGGACCTCGCCCTCGGGGATCGCGGGGCCGGGGGCCAGCGACGCGACATAGGCGGCGAGCTCGCCGACCTGCTCGTCGGTGAACTGCACCGGCTTCTCGAGCGCCTGGGGGCCGTGCATCTGCATCGGCATGCGTCCGGTGCCGACCTGGAAGTCGACCGACGCCGCGCCCACTCCGATGAGGGAGGGAGCGTTGTCGGTGCCCGCGGCGTCGAGGCCGTGGCAGGTGGCGCAGTTCGCGGCGAAGAGCTTCGAGCCCTCGTCGATCGTCTGCTGGCTGGTGGACGACGTCTCGGCGGAGGCGGACGTCGCGACGCCGACCGCGGCGTAGGTCCCACCGGTGAGCCCGAGGCCGATGGCGATCAGGGCCAGGGTGGCGAGCGGGTGGCGGCGACCCTTCTTGGCTCGGCTCTTCGTCTTCGGGGAGGCCATCGAGGCGTCCTTCCTGCGGGGGTCGGGAGTGGAGTGGGGCATCGGCGGGCGCGTCACTTGAGGAAGTAGATGACGGCGAACAGGCCGACCCAGACGACGTCGACGAAGTGCCAGTAGTACGAGACGACGATGGCGCTCGTCGCCTCCTTGTGGCCGAAGTTCTTGACCGCGAAGCCACGGCCGATGACGAGGAGGAACGCGATGAGGCCGCCGGTGACGTGCAGGGCGTGGAAGCCGGTCGTCAGGTAGAAGGCGGAGCCGTAGGCGTTGCTGGAGAGCGTGACGCCCTCGGAGACGAGGGTCGCGTACTCGAGCACCTGGCCGGAGACGAAGACCGCGCCCAGGGCGTAGGTGAGGAAGAACCACTCGACCATGCCCCACTTGAACGGGCTGAGGCCCGTCGCACGCGGCTGCAGGCGCTCGGCGGCGAACACGCCGAACTGGCAGCTGAACGACGAGGCCACGAGGATCACCGTGTTCACGCCCGCGTAGGGGACGTTGAGGATCTGGGTCTCGGCGCCCCAGAGCTCGGGCGAGGTGCTGCGCAGGGTGAAGTAGATCGCGAAGAGGCCCGCGAAGAACATGACCTCGCTGCCCAGCCAGACGATCGTTCCGACCGCGACCGGGTTGGGTCGGTTCACTACGGGCGCGGTGGCCGTGGGGGAGAGAGAGGTGCTCGTCACACAGACCATTATGGCCGATGGCAGGGGAGGGAAGTCGCACTAGCCGGGAGGCGATCCTCGTCGCATAATCTGGGAGCCATGTCGGAAACCCTGTCCTGGCCGCACGTTCTCAGCGCACTCCTCGAGTCCTCCGATCTGAGCGTCTCCGAGGCGACGTGGGCCATGGAGCAGGTGATGGAGGGCGCGGCGACTCCGGCGCAGCTCGCCGGACTGCTGGTGGCCCTCCGGGCGAAGGGCGAGACCGTCGACGAGATCGTCGGCTTCCGCGACGCGATCCTCGACCACGCGGTGCCGCTGGACGTGGACCCGATGGCCCTGGACATCGTCGGGACGGGCGGGGACCGCTTCGGGACCGTCAACATCTCCTCCACCGCGTCGATCATCGCGGCCGCCGCCGGCACACCCGTCGTGAAGCACGGGAACAAGGCCGCGTCCTCCTCCTCCGGCTCCTCCGACGTGCTCGCGGCACTCGGGGTCGACCTCTCCCTCTCCCCCGAGCGGGTGGCCGAGGTGTTCCGGCGGACGGGGATCGCCTTCGTCTTCGCGTCCCTCTTCCACCCCGGCTTCCGGCACGCCGGTCCGGTGCGCGCCGAGCTGGGCGTGCCGACGGTGTTCAACTTCCTCGGCCCGCTCTGCAATCCGGCCCGTCCCGAGGCCTCTGCGGTCGGGGTGGCGCACCTCGACCGGGTGCCGCTGGTCGTCGGCGTGTTCCGGACGCGCGGGGCGACGGCTCTGGTGTTCCGCGGGGACGACGGCCTCGACGAGCTCACGACCACGGGTCACAGCCACATCTGGGAGGTGTCGCGCGGCTCCGTGGTCGAGCACGACCTCGATCCGCGCGACCTGGGCCTGCCCCGCGCCCGGATCGACGAGCTGCGCGGCCGCGACGCCGCCTACAACGCGAGCGTGGTGCGCTCGGTGCTCGCGGGAGACGGCGGCCCCGTCCGCGACATCGTCCTTCTGAACGCGGCCGCGGGCCTCGCGGCGTTCGACCTGGCGCGCGACCCGGACCTGGTGCGCACGCCCGTCCTGGAGCGCCTGCGGACGTCGATGGACCGCGCGGCGGAGGCCGTCGACTCCGGGGCCGCCACGGCCAAGCTCGAGGAGTGGGTCCGCGAGACGCAGCGCGCCGTCGTCCCGCTGCCGTAGGCGCGAGCGCAGGGCGTAACGTGGGGCTGCTGTCCGCGACGGTGCGGGCGGCGATCCACCACGCGCCGGATCGCCCGCAGGTCACGGGACGCCCGAGTGGTGGCCCGATCCTGGAGGAGACCTCGATGAAGAAGCTCATCAACGACCCGAAGAACGTCGTCACGGAGTCGGTGGCCGGCTTCGGCCTGGCGCACGCCGACCTGGTCCGGGTGGTGTCGGATCCCCTGTTCGTGGTGCGGGCCGACGCGCCCCGCTCGGGCAAGGTGGGCATCGTCAGCGGAGGCGGCAGCGGGCACGAGCCGCTGCACGCGGGCTTCGTCGGATTCGGGATGCTGGACGCCGCCGTCCCCGGTCCCGTCTTCACCTCGCCCACGCCCGACCCGATCGTCGCGGCCACGCAGGCCGTCGACGGCGGCGCGGGTGTGCTGCACATCGTGAAGAACTACACGGGCGACGTCCTGAACTTCGAGACCGCGGCCGACCTCGCCGGCGCCGAGGGGATCGAGGTGCGCAGCGTGATCGTCGATGACGACGTCGCGGTGAAGGACTCGCTCTACACCGCGGGCCGCCGCGGCGTGGCCGGCACCGTGCTGGTCGAGCGGATCGCGGGCGCGGCGGCCGAGCGGGGCGACTCCCTCGACGAGGTCGCGACGATCGCCGAGACGGTGATCGCCAACGTGCGCTCGATGGGCGTCGCCCTCACGCCGTGCATCGTCCCGCACGCGGGCGAGCCGAGCTTCGAGCTGGGCGAGGACGAGATCGAGATCGGCATCGGCATCCACGGCGAGCCCGGCCGGGAGAAGATCGCGCTGGAGCCGGCCGACCGCATCGTCGACCGGATCCTCGGCCCGATCCTGGAGGACCTGCCGTTCTCCTCCGGGGACGAGGTGCTGCTCCTGGTGAACGGCATGGGCGGCACGCCGCAGATCGAGCTGTACCTCGCCTACCGCCGCGCAGCCGAGGCGCTGGCCGAGAAGGGGATCACCGTCGCACGCAGCCTCGTCGGCAACTACACGACGTCGCTCGAGATGCAGGGCTTCTCGCTCACCGTCCTCAAGCTCGACGACGCCCTGACCGAGCTGTGGGACTCCCCGGTGCAGACCGCGGCGCTGCGGTGGGGACGCTGAGCGCCCGCGCGCACACCATGACCGGAACGACAGCCGCAGGAGCGGCCCACGAGGAGGAGACGACCATGCAGGACGCACAGGGAGCCGGGCTCGACGCGGCGTGGGCGACGGCGTGGATCCGCCGCGCCGCCGAGTCGATCGCGGAGCACCGGGTCGAGCTGATCACGCTCGACCGGGCGATCGGCGACGGGGACCACGGTGAGAACATGGACCGCGGCTTCCAGGCCGTGGTCGCGAAGCTGGACGGGGCGCCGGAGCAGGGGCTCCCGGCGGACGTGCTCAAGCTGGTCGCGACGACGCTCATCTCCACCGTCGGCGGCGCCTCGGGCCCGCTGTTCGGCACGGCGTTCCTGAAGGCCTCCGCCGCGGTCGCGGGCGAGGACGCGCTCGAGGGCGCTGACGTCGCAGCTCTCCTGGCCGCGGCGAGGGACGGCATCGTGCTCCGCGGCAAGGCCGAGGTGGGCGACAAGACGATGGTGGACGCGTGGACGCCGGCGGTCGACGCGGCCGCGGCCGCCGCCGAGGAGGGAGCGGCTCCGGCCGACGTCCTCGCCGCGGCGGCGGAGGCGGCGCAGAAGGGAGCGGAGTCGACGGACCCGCTGGTCGCCCGCAAGGGACGCGCCAGCTACCTCGGCGAGCGCGCCATCGGGCACCGAGATCCCGGCAGCGTGTCGACCGTTCTCCTGCTCCGCGCAGCAGCCGAGGCGGCGGCGTGAGCGTCGGGCTGGTCCTGGTCTCGCACAGCGCGCAGCTGGCGGAGGGGCTGGTCGAGCTCGCGGAGCAGATGGCGGCCTCGGTCGCGCTGGTCGCCGCGGGCGGAACGGACGACGGCGGCATCGGCACCAGCTTCGACCGCATCACGGCGGCCCTGGCGGAAGCGGACTCCGGCGAGGGGGTCGTCGTCCTCTGCGACCTCGGCTCGGCGATCATGACGGCGGAGACCGCGGTCGAGTTCCTCGACGACGACGCGCGCGCCCGGGTCCGGATCGCCGACGCCCCGCTGGTGGAGGGGGCGGTCGCGGCCGCCGTCGCCGCGGGCACGGGGGCGTCGCTGGACGAGGTGCTCGCCGCCGCGGAGTCGGCCCGGGTCGAGACGCTCGCTGCTCCCGCCGAGGAGGCCTCGCCCGGTGACGAGCGCGTGCAGCGCCGCGTCCGCCTCATCAACCCGAACGGCCTGCACGCCCGTCCCGCGGCCGACTTCGTCACGCTCGCCGCCACCTTCGACGCCCGGATCGACGCGAACGGCAAGGACGCCACGAGCCTGCTCGGCGTGATGTCGCTGGGGCTCGACCGCGGGGACGAGGTCGTCCTCTCGGCGTCGGGGCCGCAGGCCCACGAGGCGGTCGGCCGGCTCGGCGATCTGGTCGAGTCGGGCTTCGGCGAGGTGTAGCGCGCCGTCGACCGGTCCAGGGACCGCGGAGGCGCCTCCTCCTACGCTGAGCGCATGGCCCTCCGCGGAACCCGACCCCCGTCCGTCCTGCTCCGCCGACTCGTCACCGTCCCGCGCGTCGTGCGCCGGGCGGACGCTCGTGCGGCCCGGCGGCTGAACGCCCGTCGCCCGTCGCCCGTCGTCGACGGGGCGCTCGTGGGGCTCTCCCGGGCCGCGGACCACGGAGTCCTCTGGGCCGGCGTCGGCGTCCTGCTGCTCCTGGCGGGCCGTCCCCGCGAGGCTCTGCGGGGGACCGCCTCGCTCGCCGCGGCCAGCGCGCTCGCGAACCTGGTCGGCAAGCGCGTGTTCGGCGGCGACCGGCCGCTCCTCGTCGACGTCCCGGTCGGCCGGCGCCTGGCGACGGTGCCGACGTCGGCGTCCTTCCCCTCGGGGCACGCGGCGAGCGCCGCTGCCTTCGCCGCCGGGGTCGCGCTCGAGTCGCCCCGAGTGGGGGCGGCGGTCGCCCCGCTCGCCGCCGCCGTGGCCTTCTCCCGCCTGCACGTCGGCGTCCACTGGCTCTCGGACGTCCTCGGCGGCGCGGCGCTCGGCGCGGCGGTCGCGGTCGTCGGCCGAGCCGTCCTGCCGGCCGAGCCGCGCCACGTGCCCGTCTCGGAGCGCGCGACCCGGCCCCCCGTCGACCGCAGCCCGCTGGGGGACGGCGCCGCCCTCCTCGTGGTCCTCAACCCCGGCGCGGGCCGGGACTCGCACCGCCCCGATCCCGAGCCGCTGGTCCGAGCCCGGTTCCCGAAGGCGCGCGTGCACCGGCTGACCGAGGGGGAGGACCTCGCCGACGTGGTGCGCGAGGCGCGCTCGGGGGACTCTCCGCCCCGGGTGCTCGGGATCTACGGCGGGGACGGGACCATGTCGGTCGGTGCCGCTCTCGCCCGCGCCGAGGGGATGACGCTGCTCGTGCTGCCGGGCGGGACCATGAACCACTTCGCGAAGGCGCTGGGGCTGCTCACCGTCCAGGACGCGCTCGACGCGGCGACGATCGGCGAGCGCCGCGACGTCGACGTGGCCGAGGTCGTCGCGGACGGGGGAGACCCGGTCACGGTGCTCAACACGGTCTCGATCGGCGTCTACCCGGAGTTCGTCGCGGCCCGCGAGAAGCGCGAGAAGCGGATCGGGAAGCCGCTCGCCGCCGTGATCGCGGCCCTCTCGGTCGTGCGGCGCACCGATCCGTTCGAGCTCCGGCGCGACGGGCGCACGCAGCTCGTCTGGTCGTACTTCGTCGGGGTGAACCAGGAGCACCCGCGCACGGCCGCCCCGCTCGCCCGGCGTCGGCTCGACGACGGCCACCTCGACGTGCGCATCCTGCACTCAGGACGGACTCCTCGCACCCGGGGAGCGTTCTCGCTCCTGCTCGGCCGTACGGCGACCCCGGTGGTCGGCCGTGTGCCCGGCTGGCGGGCACCGGTGGTGGAGTCGTTCTCGACGCCGGAGATCACCGTCGGCGCGCGCCGACCCGCGGGGGACGACCCCGAGTGGGCGCACGACGGCGAGACCGAGCGCTTCGACGGCTCCCGCGACGGATTCGACGAGGCCGTGGTGCGGATCGTGCCGCTGGGCCTGCGGGTCTACGCGACCGCGGACTAGGGGGCGGTGCCGGCCCGGTCCCCGCCGTCCGGATCCGCCAGCAGTTCGGCCAGCGCGTCGAGGGCGGCGACCTGCCCGGCCACCACCAGCGAGCGGGCCTCGTCGAGCGGGTGCCACCGGGCGTCCTCCAGCTCGGGGAAGCTGCGCAGCACGCCGGAGCCCCGTGGCCACTCCAGCTCGAAGGTGGTGCTCGCGACGAAGGCGGTGTCCGCGTGTCCGCGCCCGGCGAAGACGGTGACGGTCTTGGCCGCGCTCTGCCGGAACGCACCGAGGAGGGTCAGCTCCCCGTCGGGCGGAGGAGCGCCGGTCTCCTCCTCGAATTCTCGGCGCGCGGCGTCCAGCGGCGTCTCGTCGCCCGTGTGCACGCCCTTCGGGATCGTCCACGCGCGGGGGCGCCGGGTCCAGAAGGGGCCGCCCATCCGCCCGAGGAACACCTCGGTGCCGGAGGGGCCCTCGCGGTGCAGCAGGATCCCCGCGCTCGTCACCGCGGCCATCGCGTCTCTCCGGTCATCCCGCCATCCTGCCCCGCGCCCGTGGAAGGATCGGCAGGACCCGCCCGCGACCGCACGGAGTGAACCATGCACGACCACGAGATCCTCCGACAGCTGCGCGACGCGCTCGGCGACGCGGTCCTGACCGAGGGCCCCCGGTTCGAGGCCGTGCACACCGACAAGTCGGGCTTCTCCGCACCGGGTCGCGCGCTCGCGCTCGTCGCTGCCCGCTCGGTCGAGGACGTGCAGGCGGCGCTGCGCACAGCGACGGAGCACCGGCTCCCGGTCGTGCCGCGCGGAGCGGGAACGGGCCTCGCTGCCGGGGGAGTGGCGAGCGAGGGAGCGCTCGTCCTCTCGACCGCCGCCATGGACCGCATCCTCGAGGTGTCGCTCGAGGACGAGCTGGCGGTGGTCGAGCCCCTGGGTGATCAATCAGGCGCTGTCGGACGCCGTCGCTCCGCACGGCCTCGTCTTCTCGCCCGACCCCGCGAGCCGCGCGATCTCGAGCATCGGCGGCAACATCGCGACGAACGCCGGGGGGCTGCTGTGCGCCAAGTACGGCGTGACCCGCGAGGCGGTGCTCGGGTTGACGGTCGTCCTCCCCGACGGACGCCTGCTCCGCACCGGCCGCCGCAGCGTGAAGGGAGTCACCGGGTACGACCTCACCGCGCTCCTGACCGGCTCCGAGGGGACGCTGGGCGTCATCGTGGAGGCCACCGTGAAGCTCCGCCCGATCCCGACCGGGCGCGTGGTCACGGTCGGCGCGTACTTCCCGAGCGTCGTCGCCGCGGCCGCCGCCTCCGCCGCGATCACCGCCGCGCGGCTCCGTCCCGCGGTGATGGAGCTGATGGACGAGGCGGCGCTCGCCGCGATCTCGCGCTACACCGGAGCGATGCTGGACCGCGGTGCCGCCTACCTCCTCGTCCAGACGGACGGCGGAGGAGCGGCGGAGGAGTCGCAGCGCGTCCTCGAGATCGTGACCGCCTCCGGGGGCGCCGCCGAGGCGACCGAGGACCCGGCCGAGGGTGAGGCTCTGCTGGCCGTCCGCCGGGCCTTCCACCCGGCGCTCGAGGCGGAGGGCCGCGTGCTGATCGAGGACGTCTGCGTGCCCCGCTCCGCGCTGCCGGCGATGTTCGCGGCGATCCGCGGCATCGAGGAGCGGACGGGGCTCAGCATCCCCACCGTCGCCCACGCGGGGGACGGGAACCTCCACCCGAACTTCGTGCTGCCCGCGGGGGACGGACCCGTGGGGGAGGACGTCTGGGACGCCGCCGCGGAGCTCTTCCGCACGGCCCTGGCCCTCGGCGGCACGCTCACGGGCGAGCACGGCGTGGGACTGCTCAAGCAGCGCTGGCTGGCGGAGGAGCTGGGCGAGGACTCGCTGGCGCTCCAGCGCGGGATCAAGGCCGTGTTCGACCCGCTGGGGATCATGAACCCGGGGAAGGTCTTCTGAGGAGGGCGCCCCGGGCTACAGCAGCTCGGCCGTGATCATCGAGGCGGTGAGCACGATCGTCGCCGCGGACATGAGCCAGTAGAGGACCGTCTCGCGCCAGGACCCGGAGGAGCCCAGGACGGGCAGCGCGGCATAGCCTCCGGTGGTCCAGACGTGGCGCAGCGGTGTCCGGCGCAGGCGCCGCGGCAGGCGCACGCGCAGCGGCCACAGCCAGTTGATCCCGCCGGTCGTGAGGGCGTCGCCGGCCACGTGCACGAGGTAGCCCAGCGTCGCGGCGACCCGGAGCCACGCCCAGGTGCCGTCGGCGAGCACGACGAGCAGGACCGTGACGACCGTCGCCCCGGCCCAGGCGATGCGCCAGGAGGGGGCGGCCCGGACGGCCTTCGCGGCGAACGCGAGGGCGGGCAGCGTGAGCACGGCGGCCACGGCGACGGGGCCGACGACCGGCACCGGGAAGCGCAGCGCCGTGAGCACCGGCACCAGGTACCAGACGACGGCGACCGCGAGCAGCGAGTGCATCCCGTGCCGGTGCCCTCCGCTGATCCGGCCCGCGGTCGCCGTGAGCAGGGAGGCGCCCGGCGCCGAGCGGGAGACGGTCGCGCTCGCGTGGTCCGCGTCGGGCACCAGGGCCCAGCCGGCGGCGACTCCGAGGCCGACCAGTCGGAGGTCGAGCGGGAGACCCGCGAGGCCGAGGGGCCCGGCGACGGCGGGCACGGAGGCGGCGACGGCCCAGGCGAGCGCACCGGAGACGGCGTGCGAGCGGCCCATCATCGCGGGTCGGCTCCTTCGACTGGGCGCTGCGAGGCCGGAGGACGACCGCGGCGGGACGAGAGAACCCCCGGCCGAGTGCGTGAGCACGGACCGGGGGTGAGGGTGGGCGATACCGGACTCGAACCGATGACCTCTTCCGTGTGAAGGAAGCGCGCTACCAACTGCGCCAATCGCCCAGGGGGACGTGCTGGACGACCCGAGAGACGATCGTAGCGGATCCGCGGGGCCCGGATGCACCGCCGACGCCCGCCACGCCCGGGTGAACGGACGGCGACGAGCCGGTTTCGCGCGGAAAGACGCGGATCGGACTCCGAGCGGCGGGATCGGCGTCCGCTCGATTTGGATTCCGGCGCCGCTGTCGTATACATTCTTCTAGGTCGAGCCGGGCAGCGAAAGCGCCGGACAGACAGCAAGACAGCACGACACGCAAGACGGCAACACCAGTACGACCTACATGCGGATGTGGCGCAGCGGTAGCGCATCACCTTGCCAAGGTGAGGGTCGCGAGTTCGAATCTCGTCATCCGCTCGAACACCGGTCCTCGGACCGGCGTCATCGGGACGGCACCCTCGGGTGCCTCCCACCTGGTCGGCCCTCGGGCCGCCGACACCGAATCCCGTACACGGTGGATTGGCCGAGAGGCGAGGCAGCGGCCTGCAAAGCCGTATACACGGGTTCGAATCCCGTATCCACCTCGATCGTTCACCGAACGAGGCGCTCCGCGCGGAGCAACGGGCGATTGGCGCAGCGGTAGCGCGCTTCCCTGACACGGAAGAGGTCACTGGTTCGATCCCAGTATCGCCCACCACGAGAACCCCCGGCCCCTGGCCGGGGGTTCTGTCGTTCCCGGCTCCGGCGCTACCCTCGCAGGATGCCCGCCCCGATCCCCGTCGACGACCAGGGCACCCTCCTGCGGCTCGTCTCGCGGGACGACGGACCTGCCCTCGCCGCCGCGTACCGGCGCAACCGCCGGCACCTCGCGCCCTGGGAGCCGACGCGCTCGACCCGCTTCTTCGAGGCGGGGGGCCAGACCGACGCCGTCGCGGACGCGCTCGCCGCGCACCGGGCCGGCAGCGTCCTCCCGCTCGTCCTCGACGCGGGCGGCGTGATCGTCGGTCGGCTGACTCTCGCGAACATCGTCCGCGGCGCCTTCGACAGCGGCGATCTCGGCTACTGGCTCGACAGCGGTCTGCAGGGCCGCGGCGTGATGACCCGCGCGGTCGGAGCCGTCCTGCGCACCGCGCGTGAGGATCTGGGGCTGCACCGCGTGCAGGCCGGGACGCTCCTCCACAACGTCGGATCGCAGACCGTGCTGCAGCGCAACGGCTTCGAGCGGATCGGCGTCGCGCGGCGCTACCTGCGGATCGCCGGGGAGTGGCAGGACCACGTCCTCTTCCAGGCGCTGCTCGAGGGCGGCCCGCTCCAGCCTCCGCCGACTCCGCTCGTCTAGGGTGAGCGGCGCCGGCCTTCTCCCGGCGCTCCGAGCGGGAGGGACGCGCCCATGACCACGCGGCACATCGGCGGACGAGAGTTCGACTTCGAGCGGCAGGTGGCCGTGATGGCGGTCGTGAACCGCACGCCCGACTCCTTCTACGACAAGGGCTCCACCTTCGCCCTGGACAGCGCCATCGCGGCCGCCGTGCGCGCCGCGGAGCTCGGCGCCGACTGGGTCGACATCGGCGGAGTGCCGTTCGGCCGCGGCCCCGCCGTCACGCTCCAGGAGGAGCTCGACCGGGTGGTCCCCGTCGTGGCGGGCATCGCGGAGCGGAGCGACGTGGTCGTCTCGGTGGACACGACGAGCGCCGAGGTGGCGCGCGCGAGCATCGCCGCGGGCGCCTCCGTCGTCAACGACACGAGCGGGCTGCACGACCCCCGGATGCTCGAGGTCGTCGCCTCCTCCTCCGCCCAGCTCGTCATCACCCACAGCGTGGGCGCCCCCCGCAGCGAGCCGGAGAGACCCGAGTACGACGACGTCGTGGCGACCGTGGTCGACCATCTGCGGAGCCGCGTCGATCGCGCGCTCTCGGGTGGAGTGCCTGCCGGGAGGATCATCGTCGATCCGGGTCACGACCTGAACAAGAACACCCTGCACACGCTCGAGCTCACCCGCCGGCTGGGCGAGGTGGCCGCGCTCGGCTTCCCGGTGCTCGCCGCGGTGTCCAACAAGGACTTCATCGGCGAGGCGCTGGACCGGCCGCAGGGGGAGCGCCTCGAGGGCTCCCTCGCCGCCGCGGTGATCTGCATCCTGAACGGTGCGCGGATCGTGCGCATGCACGACGTGCGCCAGGCGGTGGACGCCGTGCGGATGACGGAGGCGGTGCTGGGCTGGCGGGCGCCCGCCTTCCTCCGCCACAACGTGGAGCCGGCGGCGTGAGCGCCCGCATCGACGGCCTGTCGCCGGCCGGGCAGGACCTGTCCGACGAGGCTCTGCTGACCCTCTACGCGGACGGGGCGGGCGAGGAGTGGCTCCGGGTCAACTTCGTCGCGAGCGTCGACGGAGCGGTCACCCGCGACGGCGTCTCGGGCGATCTCGGGGGAGCGGCGGACCTGCGCGTGTTCGACCTGCTCCGCCGGCTCGCCGACGTCGTGCTCGTCGCGGCCGGCACGGTGCGGACCGAGGGCTACGGTCCGATGGTGCTGAGCGACGAGTCCGTGCGGGCGCGGCTCGGCACCGGGCGCGCCCAGCAGCCCGTCTTCGCGATCGTCTCGGGGTCGCTCGACCTCGATCCCGCCTCGCGGATCTTCACCGAGGCGCCGGTGCGCCCGATCGTCGTGACCACCGGCTCCTCGCCGGCCCGCCGCCGCGCGGAGCTCGCCGAGGTCGCCGACGTGCTCGTCTGCGGCGACGCAGAGCTCGACGCGACGCGGATGCGGGCGCAGCTCGCGGAGCGGGGGCTCGGCAGGATCCACTGCGAGGGCGGTCCGTCGCTGCTCGGGACCCTCCTCGCCGCGGACGCCGTCGACGAGCTCTGCCTGACCGTCGCTCCGACGCTCGAGGCGGGGGACTCCGGGAGGCTCGCCCGCGGCGACGTCCCCGGACCGCGCCCGCAGCACCTGGCGCACGTGCTCAGCGCCGGCGACACGCTGCTCCTGCGCTACCTCCGCCGGCGCTGACCCGCCCTACTCGCGGCGCCGCTCGTTCCCGTCGCGCTTGGCCTCGGAGGCCGGGCGGGCGGCGATCACGGGGTGGGCGCCGGTGAAGCCGTCACGGGCGGACGCGATCGCCAGGATGCGCGGCTTCGCGACGTGCCAGCCCACGATCAGGGCGGGCACGCCGACCACCGCGACGATCCCCACGGTCCAGGTGCCGGTCGGGAAGTCGACGGCGATGAGGACCACCACGATCACCAGGAACGCCAGGGTGAGCCACGAGGTCACCGGGGCGCCGGGCATCCGGAAGGACGGGCGCTCCAGGCGCCCCTGGGCCGCCCAGCGCTGCAGCTGCATCTGGCAGAGGACGATCATGCCCCAGCCCGTGACGATGCCCAGCGCCGAGACGTTGAGGACGATCTCGAAGGCCTCGGACGGCACGAAGAGGTTCAGCACGATCCCGATCAGGGTGATGCTCGCCGTGAGCAGGATGCCGCCGTAGGGGACGCCCTGCTTGTTCATCCGGCCGGTGAAGGCGGGGGCGGAGCCGTTGAGCGCCATGGAGCGGAGGATGCGGCCGGTCGAGTAGAGCCCGGCGTTGATGCTGGAGAGCGCGGCCGTCAGCACAACGAAGTTCATGATCGATCCGGCGATCTCGCCCGAGGAGCCGTCGCCCAGCGAGCTGAAGAACGTGACGAACGGGCTCTCGCCCTTCGAGTAGGCCGTGTAGGGCAGCAGCAGCGTCAGCAGCAGCACCGAGCCGACGTAGAAGACGGCGATGCGCAGGATGACCGAGTTGATGGCGCGCGGGATGACCTTCGCCGGCTCCGCGGTCTCGCCCGCCGCCGTGCCGACAAGCTCGACTCCGGAGTAGGCGAACACCACGCCCTGGACGACCAGGACGCTGGCGACCAGGCCGCCGGGCAGGATGCCGCCGTTGTCGTTCCAGAGGCTGATCCCGGGGTCCACGGCGACGCCGCCGGACTGCAGCGGCCAGCCCGCGGCGAGCACGACGACGCCGATCACCAGGAAGACCACCAGCGCCGTGACCTTGATGAGCGCGAACCAGAACTCCAGCTCCCCGAAGACCTTGACCGAGACGAGATTGAGCGAGAGCACGACGACCAGGGCGATGAGTGCGAGGAGCCACTGGGGCACGGAGGAGAAGAGCGACCAGTACTTCACGTAGAGGGCCACCGCGGTGACGTCGGCGATCGCGGTCATCGCCCAGTTCAGGAAGTACATCCATCCGGCGACGAAGGCGGCCTTCTCGCCCAGGAACTCGCGGGCGTAGGAGATGAAGGAGCCCGAGCTCGGCCGGTGCAGGACCAGCTCGCCGAGCGCGCGGAGGATCAGGTAGGCGAAGACACCGCAGACCGCGTACACGACGACGAGCGAGGGACCGGCGGTGGCGAGTCGGCCGCCCGCGCCGAGGAAGAGGCCGGTGCCGATCGCGCCGCCGATGGCGATCATCTGCAGCTGCCGGGGCTTGAGCCCGGGACGGTAGCCCTCCTGCTCCTTCGAGAAGTCGGGCTGCACGGGCCCGCGGTCGTCGTCGCTCTGCGTCACGGGGGCTCCCTCGTCACCGGATCGCGCCGGGCGGCTGCTCCGGCACGCCCGTCAGGGTAAGGGCGCGCTGCTCGGAGGAGGCGGGTGGCGCGGTCCGCGGCATGCGGATCCTCTCAGGATCGGGGCGCCTACCCTGGGGGCATGAGCGGTCCGGACCTCGCACGGCAGTTCTCGCTCGACGGCGTCCGGATCCCGTCGCCGGCGAGGCGCCTGAACGGCGGCACCGATCCGGCGCTCGTCTGGCGCAACGAGCTCGACGGGCTGACCTTCCGCGTGGACGCCGGGTACCTGAAATGGAATCCCCGGTCCACGGGCGTCGACCTCCGTCGCGAGATCGCGCGTCTGCGCTGGCTGGAGGGGCGGATCGACGCGCCCCGGATCCTGGAGGCGGGCGAGGACGAGGAGGGGCAGTGGCTCCTCACCGCACCGCTGCCCGGGCGGAGCGCCATCGATCCGAAGTGGACAGCCCGGCCGGAGGAGGCCGTCCGCGCGATCGCGGCCGGCCTGCGGGCGGTCCACGCGCTCCCCGTCGACGCGGTGCCCGAGGAGCTGCGCGGCGACTCCTGGTTCGCGCGCCGGCCGTCGGCGCTCGGCGCGGCTCCGGAGCTCGTGGACCCCGTCGTGGTGCACGGCGACGCGTGCGCTCCGAACACGCTCGTCGACGACGACGGACGCTGGAGCGGCACGGTCGACGTCGGCGACCTGGGCGTGGGCGACCGCTGGGCGGATCTGGCGGTCGCCGCGGTCAGCCTCGGCTGGAACTACGGCCCCGGCCACACCCCGCTGCTCCTCGCGGAGTACGGATCGGATCCGGACGACGAGCGCGCGGCCTACTACCGCGCGCTCTGGTCGGCCGAGTCCTGAGTCACTTCTTCTTCGCGGCCTCGTCGTCCTGGGCCGCGCCCTCGTCGCTGCGGTTCTCGCTCGCCAGGCGCAGCCAGCGCCCGTCGCGGACGTCCTTCTCGTGCACGGCCGCCTTCTTGTCGCTAGCGGCGGTGTCGCGCGGGGGGAGCTGGATGGTCTCCTCCGCCTCGATGCCCGCCTGCAGCTCGCGTCCGCGCTCGAGCTCGGCGTCGAACTCCGCGCCGAAGAGCAGGGCGATGTTGGTGATCCAGATCCAGAGGAGGAAGACGATCACCGCGCCGAGCGAGCCGTAGGTCTTGTTGTAGTTGGAGAAGTTGGCCACGTAGAACGCGAAGCCGGTCGAGGCGATCAGCCAGATCGCCAGGGCGACGATCGATCCGATGCTGATCCAGCGGAACTTCGGCTGGCGGATGTTGGGCGCCCAGTAGTACAGGATCGCGACGATCACGATCGCGATGACCACGAGCACCGGCCATTTCGCGATGTTCCACACGGTGAGGGCGGCGGGGCCGAGGCCCACGACGTCGCCGACGGCTGTCGCGACCGGTCCGCTGAGCACGAGGATGAGCGCCGCGATCACGATCAGGACGACCGTCACCACGGTCACGCCGAGCATCGTCGGGCGGAGCTTCCAGAAGGGGCGCCCCTCGTCGATCTGGTAGACGCGGTTCATCGCGCGGCCGAAGGCGCCGACGTAGCCGGAGGCGGACCAGATCGCTCCGACGACACCGGTCACGAAGGCGAGACCCGCGGCGGAGGAGCTGGTCAGCGCCTGGATCGGGTCGCGCAGCAGGTCGACGACCTCGCTCGACGCGAGGTTCCCGATCAGGTCGAGCACCAGATCGGTGGTGGCCTGCGCCTGGCCGAAGAGCCCCAGCACCGACACGATCGCGAGCAGGGCGGGGAAGAGCGCGAGCACGGCGTAGTAGGTGAGCGCGGCGGCGAGGTCGGTGCACTGGTCCGCGCCGAACTCGCGGGCCGTCTTCTTGAGGACGTAGAACCAGGAGCGCTTGGTGATGTCGGTGACGTCGTCGGGCTTCCGGGAATCGTCGGGATCGGGCGCTGTCTTCTCGCGGGTCGTGCTCTGCTCGGCCATGCGGACACGCTACGGGGCCGACAGTCGTCGGACGGCCCCCTTGACGGCGCGGCCGGTCGTGTCGCGGGTCAGGCCCGGCGCTGGCGCGCGGCGGCGAGGGTGCCGAAGAGGAGGAAGGAGCAGGTCGCGGCGAGGACGGTCAGCAGGGGAGCCTCCCAGCCGCCGCTCGCGTCGTGCGCGAAGCCGATGACGGTCGGGGCGGTGGCGGCCACGGCGTAGCCGATCCCCTGCACCGTGGCCGAGAGCCGCGACGCGTGGGCATCGGAGCGGGAGAGCCGCACGACGAGCACGAAGACGACCGTGAATCCTCCGCCCTGGGCCGCGCCGCCCAGCACGCACCAGAGCGCCCAGAGCTGCGGCGCGAGCAGCAGCCCCGCCGGCACCGTGCACCAGAGGAGGCCGACGAGCACGATGCTCCCCAGCGGTCCGAGCCTGCGGACCAGGAGCGGGACGCCGAGGGCGCCGGCGACCGCGGCGAGCTGGAACACCGAGGCGCTCGCGCCCGCGGTCGCGATCGAGAAGCCGTTGCGGTCGACGAGCAGCGAGGGGAGCCACGCCGTCACTCCGTAGTACGAGAACGCCTGGCTCGAGAAGCAGAGCGCGAGCGCCAGCACGGTCGCGCTGCGGAAGATCCGCGGAGCCGGTGCGGCCGGTGCGCGGTCGGCGCGGGACGGGCGGGGAGTCGGACGCAGGGCCGCCCGAGGCCCCACGGCCACGAGCCAGCCGGCCAGAGCGAGGGCGTTGAGGGCGAGCCAGACGAGCAGGGCGCCGCGCCAGCCGAGGGTTAGAGCGAGCGGAGCGGTGCCGAGCGAGGTGATCGTCGAGCCGATGTTGAGGGCCGCGGTGTAGACGCCCGTCGTGAGGTCGACGCGCTCGGGAGCGACGTCCCGCCGGATCACGACGGGGAGGACGACGTTGCCGATCGTGATGGAGACGCCGATCAGGATGGTGCCCGCCACGGCCGGTCCCACGTCGCCGATCGAGCGGACGATCGTGCCGAGCGCGACGCCGATCACCGTGACGGTCACGGCGGCATCGGGTCCCGCGCGGCGGATCACCAGGAGGGCGAGCGGAGTCGCCAGGGCGAAGCAGAGCACGGGGATGCTGGTGAGGATCCCCGCCTGGCCCGCGGACAGCGCGAGGTCCTCGCGCACCGCGTCGATGATGGGCGCGACGGCGACGATCGGACCGCGCAGGACCAGCGCGACCAGGGCGACCGCCACGACGAGGAGCCAGGGAGCGCTCCGGCGCGCGGTCATCGGGGCGTCGAGGGCCGCGGCACCCCGGTCAGCCGGCCAGGCCGGGGACCCCGGCCGAGAGGTTGCCGACGATGGTGAAGACGCCCGACACCAGACCGAGGATCCCGGTGACGAGTCCGGCCGTCGCGAGCCCGCGACCGCCTCCGACGAGCGGTGCGGCCGCCCGGCCCTTCGCCGAGAAGACGATGGCGAGGATAGAGGGGATCAGCAGCGGATTGATCAGCAGGCTCAGGACGCCGAGCACGAGGCTCGCGATCGCCATGGGGTTGCGGCCCGCCGCGGAGGACGGGGCGGACGGATAGGCGTACAGCTCCTGCTCCGGAGCGCCCGGGGGCGTGCCGTAGGCGGGAGCGGGCGCCGAGGAGGACGGACGGGACCGGTCCGTCCACGCCGCGCCGTCCCAGTAGAGCTCCGAGCCGAGGTCGGCCGGGTGCGGGTACCACCCGGGCGCGGGCAGCGGAGCGGAGTCGTCGGGCATGGGGCGAGTCTAGAGCGGCGCCGATCAGCTCTTCGGCTGCTCGATGCCGAGCGCGTTCCCGTCGGGATCGAGGATCCAGGCCGCCCAGACGCTGCCGCGGTCGGCCACGCCGTTCTCGGTGCGCAGCTCGTCGCTGTCGTAGTCCTCCGGAGCCACGCCCCGAGCCGCCAGCGCGTCCAGCTCGGCGCGCAGGTCGGCCACCCGCCAGGCGGCCTTGGTCTGCTCGTCCTTCGAGCCCGTGGTGCTGGAGGTGACGGTGAGCCGGGTGCCGCCGCAGGAGTAGGCGATCGCCGACTCGCTCTCCTCGAGGACCTCCAGTCCCAGGGAGCCGGCGTAGAAGGCGCGGGAGGCGGCGAGGTCGCGGGAGAGCAGAACGGGGCCGATGGGGGAGTCTGAGAGCACGGTGAGTCCTTTCGTCGGTGGGCCTCCAGTCGACGCCCGCTGCGGCCCGGCGCGGAAGGGGTTGCCACCGGGCCGGCCGGAGGGGGCGGGCGCGGCAGAATGGCCTCGGCCGTGCCCGTCGCGCGGCCGGGAGGAGCCCTCATGAGCTGGACCATCGACGAGGTGGCGTGGACCCACCCGGACGCCGAGCGTCTGCGCGACGCGCAGCGGTGCGAGCTCGACGAGCGCTACGGCAACGACGACCACGAGCCCGGCACGCCGCCCTCGGCCGACGACGTGCCCGTCTTCCTCGTCGCCCGCGACGCGAGCGGCACGGCGGTGGCCTGCGGCGGACTGCGGCCTCTCGACGACGACGTCCTCGGACCGGGGGCGATCGAGGTGAAGCGGATGTTCGCCGACCGCGCCGCCCGCGGCACCGGAGCGGCCACGGCCGTCCTGCGCGCGCTCGAGGCGCGGGCGGCCGCTCTGGGCACGACGCGCCTGGTGCTGGAGACCGGGACGCTCCAGCCCGACGCGATGCGGTTCTACCTCCGGGAGGGCTACCACGCCATCCCGCCGTTCGGCGCCTACATCGGGTCCGAGCACTCGGTCTGCTACGCCCGCGATCTCGCTCCCGGCGCCTGAGCGTCAGCGGCGCAGAGTCTCCACCGGGTACTCGCCGAAGCGGCGGTGGTACGCCCCCGAGAAGCGGCCCTGGTTGAGGAAGCCCCAGCGCGCGGAGACGGCGCGCACGGTCTCCTCGCCCGGAGCGCCCTCGCGCAGCTCGACGCGCGCCCGGTCGAGACGCACGCCGCGCAGGTAGCCGAGCGGAGTGTCGCCGAAGTGCCTCCGGAACGCGGCCTGCAGCGCCCGCGGAGTGAGCCCCGCCGCTGTCGCGATGTCGGACACGGTGACGGGCGACGCGGCGAACGCGTGCAGGAACTCGGCGGCACGCAGCAGGTGCTCGAGCCCCGGCCGCAGCACCTGCGCCGGAACGACGACCGGCCGGTGCGCGAAGGTCGCGAGCAGGTGCAGAGCGACGCCGCGCTCGGCCGCCACGAGCTGCAGCGCTGTCGCCTCGCGGCCCGACCGGAGGACGCCCGCGAAGTCGTCGACCGCCCGCCACCAGCCCGGGAGTGCCGACGCGGAGGCGATCGAGCGGTGGTCGAAGACGAGCGGCAGCGGCACGCCGTCGCCGGCCTCGGACGCGACCTGCTCGAGGAGGCCGGCGGCCACGTGCACGAGCCGCTGCTGGAAGTCGCGGCTGACGAACTCGAACGGACGCGCGCTGGGGAACACGACCGGCCGCCCCGGCAGGTGGACGATCCGATCGCCCTCCGGGTCCACCACGCTCGAGCCGGAGAGGAACCACGAGACGACGTACTCGCCCGCCGGACGCAGCCCCCCGGACACGGAGCCCCGGAAAACAGACGTCCGCAGGCTCACGCCCTCGCTCCCGGAGACGTCGTAGCGGAAGGAGAAGGGCCGCTCGACCGGTTCCGTCCGGAATCCCGACCCGCCGTAGCCGTCCGAGTAGAAGCGCCGCGCCTCCTCCAGGTCGGCCCCGGAGCGCGTGAAGCGCTGCAGCGCAGGACCGGCACCCATCGGACCAGGATGCCACCTGGACGGATTGCGCACCGGTCGCCCCCGCGCCCCTCTCAGGGGCACGTCCTGCCGCAGGGTGACGGGGTCGGACGACACGGACGGAGACGCATGGAGATCAGCGCACGCAGACTCGCGGCACGCGACGCGGTGGCCGTCGTCGCCGTGCTCGCCGCACTCGAGGGGGCGCTCGCCGTGGACTCCCTGCCGCCCGGCCTGGAGGAGGTCCTCCTGCACCAGCTCGAGCGCAGCTCGCTCGTGCTCCCCGGCGCCGACCGGGACGAGCTCGCCTCCGCTCTGCGCGCGCTCGACGCCCGCGTGCGCGACGCGCTCGGGTAGAGGCCGCCGCCGACTACAGTCGAGGGGTCAACCGAGCCCGAGGAGTGCCCGCACGTGTCGAACGAACCGTCGAATCCCGCAGAGAACGAGTCCCACTCGGTCGTCACCGAGGCGGGCACGGGATTCACGCACTTCACCGACCGGGCCGTGGTCGCGATCCGCGTCAACGGGGAGCTCAAGGACCTCGCCGCCGACGTCGTGCCGGGCGACCGCATCGAGCCGGTGCTCATCTCCTCGCCGGACGGGCTGAACATCCTCCGCCACTCCGCGGCCCACGTGCTCGCGCAGGCGGTGCAGCAGATCAACCCGGAGGCGAAGCTGGGCATCGGCCCGCCCGTCACCGACGGCTTCTACTACGACTTCGACGTCGAGGAGCCCTTCACGCCCGAGGCGATGAAGGCGCTCGAGAAGGCGATGGACCGCATCGTCCGCCAGGGCCAGCGGTTCGTGCGCCGCGTCGTCTCCGAGGAGGAGGCGCGCGCCGAGCTCGCCGGCGAGCCCTACAAGCTCGAGCTGATCGGGATCAAGGGCGGGGGAGCCGAGGACGAGAGCGTCGAGGTCGGCGGCGCCGAGCTCACCATCTACGACAACGTCGACCCGCGTTCCGGCGAGACGGTCTGGAAGGACCTCTGCCGCGGCCCGCATCTGCCGAACACCCGCATGATCGGCAACGGCTACGCCCTGACCCGCAACGCTGCCGCCTACTGGCGCGGCTCGGAGAAGAACCCGCAGCTGCAGCGCGTCTACGGCACCGCGTGGCCCACGAAGGACGAGCTTCGCGAGCACCAGGTCCGCCTCGAGGAGGCGGCGCGCCGCGACCACCGCAAGCTCGGCCATGAGCTCGACCTGTTCTCCTTCCCGGACGAGATCGGCTCCGGCCTCGCGGTCTTCCACCCCAAGGGCGGGATCATCCGCTACGAGATCGAGCAGTACATGCGCGAGCAGCTGCTCGCCCACGACTACGAGCTCGTCTACACGCCGCACATCACCAAGGGCGACCTGTTCCTCACGAGCGGGCACCTGCAGTGGTACTCCGAGGGGATGTTCCCCCCGATGCACCTCGACGAGCTGCAGGACGAGGACGGCAACGTCACCCGCCAGGGCCAGGACTACTACCTCAAGCCCATGAACTGCCCGTTCCACAACCTGATCTTCCGCTCGCGCGGCCGCAGCTACCGCGAGCTCCCGCTGCGCCTGGCCGAGTTCGGCACCGTGTACCGCTACGAGAAGAGCGGCACCCTGCAGGGCCTCACCCGCGTGCGCGGCCTGACCCAGGACGACGCCCACATCTACGTCGCGCAGGAGGACGTGTCGGCCGAGCTGACCCGCAACCTCGAGTTCGTGCTGCAGGTGCTGCGCGACTACGGCCTCGACGACTTCTACCTCGAGTTGTCCACGAACGAGGAGGGCAACCCGAAGTTCGTCGGTGCGCCCGAGCAGTGGGAGGAGGCGATCGAGTCGCTGCGCGCGGTCGCCGTCGCCTCCGGTCTCGAGCTGGTGCCGGATCCGGGAGGAGCGGCGTTCTACGGTCCGAAGATCTCGGTGCAGGCGCGCGACGCCATCGGCCGCACCTGGCAGATGTCGACCATCCAGCTCGACTTCAACCAGCCCGAGCGCTTCGAGCTCGAGTACACGGCCTCGGACGGCTCGAAGAAGCGGCCCGTGATGATCCACCGCGCGCTCTTCGGCTCCATCGAGCGCTTCTTCGCGATCCTCACCGAGCACTACGCCGGGGCGTTCCCGGTCTGGCTGTCGCCGGTCCAGGTCGTGGGCATCCCGATCGCCGACGAGTACCTGCCCTACCTCGAGGAGGTCGTCGGCGAGCTCAAGCGGTCGGGCATCCGCGCCGAGATCGACTACTCCAGCGACCGGATGCAGAAGAAGATCCGCAACGCCACGCTGCAGAAGGTGCCCTTCCAGATGATCGTGGGGGAGAAGGACCGCGACGCCGGAGCCGTCAGCTTCCGCTTCCGCGACGGCACGCAGGAGAACGGGATCCCGGTCGCCGACGCCGTCGCGCGCATCCGCGAGGCCGTCGCCTCGAAGGCGCAGGTCTGAGCGTGAGCGACGGCTGCGTGCCCGAGGGGGCGGAGGGCTCGGCGCACCTCGCCGGGGTTCCCGACGAGTTCCAGCGCCTGTGGACGCCGCACCGGATGGTCTACATCCAGAAGGGGCAGCCCGGAGCCGACGACTGCCCCTTCTGCGTGGCGCCGACGCTGAGCGACGAGGAGGCCCTCATCGTCGCCCGCGGGGAGCACGCCTACGTCCTGCTGAACCTGTTCCCGTACAACTCCGGCCACCTCCTGGTCTGCCCGTACCGGCACATCCCGCTCTACGACGAGGCCACTCCCGAGGAAGTGGCCGAGATCGGAGCGCTCACGCAGACGGCCATGCGCGTCGTCCGCTCGGTCTCGAACAACGACGGCTTCAACCTCGGGATGAACCAGGGCGCGGTCGCGGGAGCGGGGATCGCCGCGCACCTGCACCAGCACGTGGTTCCGCGCTGGGCGACCGACGCGAACTTCTTCCCGATCATCGCCCGCACGAAGGCGCTCCCGCAGCTGCTCGGCGACGTGCGGGCGAGCCTCGCGGCGGCGTGGCCGAGCTTCTAGACCGCCGCCCGGCCCCCTGTCCAGCGCCGCGGACGGCCGGCGCCGTCTCGTAGACTCGGAGCTGCCGTCGGCGGAAGTCGCCGCACAGAACAGGACTCGCGAACATGACCGACACCACCACTCCGTCCTCGTCCGCTCCCGAGCAGTTCGGCTCGAGCCGCGTCAAGCGCGGTCTCGCCGAGATGCTCAAGGGCGGCGTCATCATGGACGTCGTCGACGCCGATCAGGCCCGCATCGCGGAGGACGCCGGCGCGGTCGCCGTCATGGCGCTCGAGCGCGTCCCCGCCGACATCCGCTCGCAGGGCGGCGTCGCACGCATGAGCGACCCCGACCTGATCGACGGCATCGTCTCCGCCGTGTCGATCCCCGTCATGGCGAAGGCGCGCATCGGCCACTTCGTCGAGGCGCAGATCCTGCAGGAGCTCGGCGTCGACTACATCGACGAGTCCGAGGTCCTCTCGCCCGCCGACTACGTGAACCACATCGACAAGTGGAACTTCACCGTCCCCTTCGTCTGCGGAGCGACCAACCTGGGCGAGGCGCTGCGCCGCATCACCGAGGGCGCAGCGATGATCCGCTCGAAGGGCGAGGCCGGCACCGGCGACGTCTCCGAGGCGACCAAGCACATCCGCACGATCTCCGGCGAGGTCAACCGCCTGAAGGCGATGACCAAGGACGAGCTCTACGTCGCCGCGAAGGAGTTGCAGGCCCCCTACGACCTGGTCGTCGAGATCGCCCGGACCGGCAAGCTCCCCGTCGTCCTCTTCACCGCCGGCGGGGTCGCGACCCCGGCCGACGCGGCGCTGATGATGCAGCTGGGCGCCGACGGCGTGTTCGTCGGCTCCGGCGTCTTCAAGTCGGGCGAGCCCGCCAAGCGCGCAGCCGCGATCGTGAAGGCGACCACCTTCTTCGACGACGCGAAGGTCGTCGCGGAGGCCTCGCGCGGCCTGGGCGAGGCGATGGTCGGCATCAACGTGGCCGACGTGCCCGCGCCGCACCGCCTCGCCGAGCGTGGCTGGTAGCGCCGACGCGCCGCTCGCCGGCACAGGACCGACGCGGGAGTCCCTCGAGGGGCTCCGCGTCGGCGTCCTCGCGCTGCAGGGCGACTTCCGCGAGCACGCGCACGTCCTGCGCGAGCTGGGCGCCGAGGTGGTGCTGGTGCGCCGCCCGGAGGAGCTGGCCACCGTCGCGGGGCTGGTCATCCCGGGCGGCGAGTCCACGGTGATGGACAAGCTGTCGCGACTCTTCGGCCTCGCGGAGCCGGTCGTCGAGGCGATCAGTGCGGGGATGCCCGTCTACGGGACGTGCGCCGGGCTGATCATGCTCGCCGACCGGGTCCTCGACCGCATCGACGGCCAGAGCAGCTTCGGCGGCCTGGACGTGTCGGTCCGGAGGAACGCGTTCGGCAACCAGCTCGACTCCTTCGAGACCGATCTCGACGTGCCGGCCATCGGCGATCCGCCGGTGCACGCGGTCTTCATCCGCGCACCGGTCGTGGAGGAGCTGGGGGAGCGGGCGACCGCGCTCGCCAGTGTCTCCGACGGGCGGGTGGTCGCGGTCGAGCAGGGCAACCTCCTCGGGACGGCGTTCCATCCCGAGATCACCGGCGACTACCGGTTCCACGAGCTGTTCCTGCGGAAGGTCGCGGCGACGCGCTTCGGCGACTGACCCGCTGCCGTCCCCTCCGCCAGGGGTGGACGGTGCGGGACCCGCGGGCCAGGGTGGTCGCATGCCCGAACTCCCCGAGGTCCAGGCCCTCGCTCTCGATCTCGACGCGCGCCTGGGCGGACGCGTCCTCGAGCGGCTCGACGTGTTCGCGATCTCCGCCCTCAAGACCGTGGCCATCCCGCCGTCGGCTCTCTCCGGCGAGACCGTCCACGGAGTGTCGCGGCACGGCAAGTTCCTCGACCTCGCAGTCGGTGAGGCCCACGTCCTCCTGCACCTCGCCCGCGCCGGCTGGGTCCGCTGGCGGCCCGACCGGCCGACGGCTCCGGCGAAGCCCGGCCGGGGCCCGCTCGCCGCCCGGCTGGTCCTCGACGACGGGTCGGGATTCGACGTGACGGAGGCCGGCACCAAGAAGAGCCTCGCGCTCTCGATCGTCGCCGATCCGCTCGACGTCCCGGGCGTCGCCCGGCTGGGTCCCGATCCGCTGGACCCGGAGTTCACCGAGGAGATCCTCGGCGCGATCCTCGCCACGGCGGGCCGGGCGCAGGTGAAGGGCGTCCTCCGCGACCAGTCCCGCGTCGCCGGCATCGGCAACGCCTACTCCGACGAGATCCTCCACGTGGCGCGCATGTCGCCCTTCAAGCCCGCCGCGCTCACCGCCGACGAGCTGGACCGCCTCTACGCGGCCCTCCGCTACACACTCGAGGAGGCGCTCGCTCGCGCCGAGGGCCTGCACGCGGCCGACCTCAAGCGCGAGAAGAAGCTCGGCATGCGCGTCCACGGCCGCACAGGAGAGGCGTGCCCCGTCTGCGGCGACACGATCCGCCAGGTGGTCTTCCACGACTCCACGCTCCAGTACTGCCCCACCTGCCAGACCGACGGCAGGATCCTCGCCGACCGGCGGCTGTCGCGGCTGATCAAATAGCGAGCCGGTCCCTGCCCGGCTCGCCGCGGTCGGCTTTCGGAGTTGGCGGGGTGGGTGGAGCGGGTCGCGTTCGCCTACAGCGATCCGCTGGCACGCGGATCACTGGTTCGGCTGTGCTTGTGGCGAGCCGGTCCCTGCCCGGCTCGCCGCGGTCGGCTTCCGGAGATGGCGGGGTGGGTGGAGCGGGTCGCGTTCGCCTACAGCGATCCGCTGGCACGCGG